>NZ_JAHGAP010000028.1:0-29474 GCF_030248655.1 Vibrio sp. D431a
TCAATGAATACTGAACATTCCTTTCGCTAATAAATAGCAGAAGTAATGTTTGAATTGACTGTGCTGAATCTTTCGATTCAATGGTCACTTCGTTTCATTGAAACCTAAATTGTTTCCGAAGAAACTATTTGGATTATCATCAACGAGTGCCCACACAGATTGATAGGTCTATATTGTTAAAGAGCTTGCTTTGCGAGAAGTTTTTCTCTCAAAGCGGAGGTGCATTCTAGCGATTTAATTGACAGTGTCAAACACTTTTTCAATTTTATTTTTCGTAGAAGCTTTCACCTCTCCGACCCTGCTGAAGCCTTATCGCGTCTGCCGTGTCGGTGGATGCGCATTATAGGGAACTCAGATCCGTTCGCAACCCTTTTTTGAAAAAAAATGGAAAAAAATGACTGTTCGATGACTATTTCATCAAAAAAGCAAAAAAGAGGGTAAAAAACCCTCTTTTTCTGCCTTAAAAGCCGTATTTAAATGAATGCGTACGCGTCTGCGAACATACGTTCGCTCTTCGCTTTCTTGTTCTGAGTGAACTGTTCACGTGCTGCGCCAGCCATTTCAAAACGACCTGCAATATAGATATCGTAGTTTTCTAAGCTTTCGAAATCTTCAGCTACAGCTTGTAGCACGTTACCAACTTTACCTTGCCAGTCTGCAGGAGCTTCTTCTACTACTGGCACAAAGTGAACATTGGCAAACTTGTCGGCAATCTCGACCAGTTCGTCTTTAGCATAAAGCTGGCAGTTATCGCGCGCCCCCCAATATAAATAGATAGGATTGGTTTTATTCTGCGCTACGCAGTGATCCAGAATCGAGCGAACGTAACTGAAGCCTGTACCACCAGCAATTAATAATAATGGGCGTTCGCTTTCTTCTTGAACCCAAGCATCGCCATGTGGCGCATCAATTTCAATCTGACCATCAGTTTCAAGCGCCGCTTGCATTGCTTCGACAACTTCTTGTGCATAAGCGTTGTGTTCCGCCGCACCGATGTGCAGTTCAAGTTCACCTTCATGACGACAAGGGCTGCTTGCGATAGAGAAAGGACGTTTGTCTTTTTCACCCATCACCACCATTAGGTACTGACCCGCTTTAAAAGGCACTGGTGATTCTGGATGAAGAAGGATTTGGTAAGTATTACAAGCTAACGGCTGAATAGACTTTACTTTACATTGGATGGTCATGGTGTTCCTCTCGCTTACTCGTCAAAAGTAAGCACTAAATTACTTTCTGTATAGGCTTGGCAAGGGAATATCCAGCCTTGCTGTTGCTCTTTTTCGGTTAGCATCGGTTCGAGGTGATAGCTCACCTCGCCCGTTAGCTTTTTACACATGCACATGGCGCAAGCGCCAACTTGGCAACGGTGCGGGAAGCGAATATTGTTGTTGAGCGCAGCTTCCAACACCGTCTCCCCTTCTTTTACTTGGAACGTAACGTCCATTGGTAGAAGGTGGACTTGATGACTCATAGAATACCTAACTGGTCCCAAATCTCATCGACTTTAGCCACAAGTTTAGGATCTTTTTTGATAGGCGTGCCCCACTCGCGCGTGACTTCAGATTCGAACTTGTTGGTCGCATCCAGTCCTAATTTGGATGAACTCTCAGTCTTACCAAGCACTTGAATCGTGTCTCTATCTGGGTCCATTCGAGTTGTCACCGCCCAAATGATGTCATTCCAATCTCGTGCGTTGACGTCATCGTCGCACAAAATAATGAATTTGTTATCCGTGTACTGAGCAAAGAAGTCCCACAAGTATTCCATCAATGCTTGAGATTGACCGGCTTGGTCTTTCTTCATAGTCACGACAGCAAATTGGTTGTTTGCTGTAACTGGAAGATAGACGTCAACAATCTCAGGGCGTTGCTGTTTCAACTCATTCAGTTCTGCTTCGGTAATCGCTTTGCTGTCTCGCTCAGTGACCTCGGTTCGCGTCGCCAGCTCGGCATCCCATTTAATGGTCGCATCTAAGCCCATTTTGGAGCCAAGCCCAACCACAGGTGAAGCAAAGTCGAGCGAGTCGATTGGCGTGTTATCTATCATCAAAGTATCATGTACAGGGTCCATATGCTCTGACATGGCTTTAACGACATCATTCCAATCTCGTGCGTTTACCGATTCATCGCACACAATAACAAACTTGGTATACATGAATTGACGTAAGAAAGACCACACGCCCATCATTACGCGCTTGGCATGTCCTGGGTACTGCTTCTTCATGGTGACGACGGCCATTCGGTACGAACAACCTTCTGGCGGTAGATAGAAGTCTTCAATCTCTGGGAATTGCTTTTGCAGAATAGGCACAAACACTTCGTTTAATGCCACACCCAATACAGCTGGTTCATCTGGCGGACGACCTGTGTAGGTGCTGTGATAAATAGGGTCTTTATGCATAGTAATGTGCGTAATAGTAAATACGTGGTGCTTTTCTTTTTCGTTATAGTAGCCAGTGTGGTCACCGTAAGGACCTTCATCAGCAAACTCGTTCGGGTCGATATAGCCTTCCATCACGATTTCCGCGCTCGCTGGCACTTCCAAATCGTTGCTGACTGACTTCACGACTTCCGTTTTGCTTCCACGTAGCAAACCTGCAAATGCGTATTCCGATAGCGTATCTGGCACTGGTGTTACTGCGCCAAGAATGGTTGCTGGGTCTGCACCAAACGCGACCGAAACTGGGAAAGGTTTACCTGGGTTGGTTTCCATCCAATCGCGCAGATCAAGCGCACCACCACGATGGGCTAACCAACGCATGATGATTTTGTTCTTGGCAATTTTCTGCTGACGGTAAATGCCTAGGTTCTGACGTTTCTTACTTGGACCTTTGGTTACGGTTAAGCCCCAAGTAAGCAGCGGCGCTACATCTTCTGCCCAGCAGCTCATTACCGGAATTTTATCCAAGTCGACTTCATCACCTTGCCAAACAATGTCTTGGCATGGTGCTTTACGTAAACGCTTAGCCGGCATGTTCAATACTTGTTTGAACACAGGCAGTTTTTCTAAAGCGTCTTTGAAGCCTTTTGGTGGCTCAGGTTCTTTTAAATAAGCCAGCAGCTTACCGACTTCTCTTAATTCTTTAACGTCTTCACGTCCCATGCCGATTGCGACACGCTCTGGTGTACCAAACAGGTTAGTCAAAACAGGTACGTCGTAGCCGATTGGGTTCTCAAACAACAGCGCAGGTCCACCAGCACGCAAGGTGCGGTCGCTGATTTCTGTCATTTCATAAGCGGGATCGACAGGGTGAGTGATGCGTTTAAGTCGACCTTTCTGTTCTAGGTGGTCGATAAATTCGCGTAAATCCTTAAAACTCATAGGCCTTCATGCTGGCTGATTAAACTGTCCGCAGTATAACAAATAGGAGGACGCTAAGATCCTCCTATTTTGTGTGGGTATGTGAGCAAGATTACTTTAATACTTGTTCAATCTGCCGAGTCTTTATCTGATGGTTCGAAGATACTAACTCTTCCAACCAGGTTTGATGCCCTTGTTGAGCAAGCTCTCGAGCAACCATGGTTGCTTCTTCTGATAACGCCATTTTTCTAACTAGAAACTGCTTTACTTGCGGAGATAGAGGGTTAGATTTTGTAAGTAGACTAATAGCTTCTGGCTTGAGTGATGGGTTAACTGTGGCATTCATCAATTGCTGAATGGAAAAAACGTCTCCAACCGCAGCTAAACGCTCAAGTTCGGACTGGCTGTTGTAATCGGCTTTCATCCGCCAGAGTAAGTTGTACACTTCCTCATCCTGACTAACTTGTGCCAACCTGACTATCACGGCCGTCGAGGGTAACCAACTGGTCACATTTGCTTTGGTTAACTGGGCCGCTAATGCAGCAAGCGCGTTGGGTGATAAGCTGTCTAACTCTCGAATCAAAAGCGCTTCACGTGCTTGAGCTTGTTGAGATGGCCCTGTAAGCCATTGCTTTAAGTTAAGCTCTCTTCGTTCAGCTTGTAAGACAAAGTCCAAGGTACTTTGGTCTTGTTTCCAACGCTTAATCAAGCGACTCGCAATAACGGGAAAGTTAAAAGCGGGTACACTAAATTCATACCCATCACCTCGCTCTAACACTTGATAAGTCGGGGTCATACGGATCTGGGACTCAACAAACAGAGCCATTCGAGGCGTGAGAATCACATCTTGCTTTTCAAGCTTTTCCAATAATTGAAAGCGCACCACCTCTTGTTGAGGCAAAGCAAGTCTATCAAGGGCGAATTTAAGCGAGTCGACTTCATCTCTGACAGCGTAATCAA
This sequence comes from Vibrio sp. D431a, assembly GCF_030248655.1. Taxonomy (NCBI): domain Bacteria; kingdom Pseudomonadati; phylum Pseudomonadota; class Gammaproteobacteria; order Vibrionales; family Vibrionaceae; genus Vibrio; species Vibrio sp. D431a. Next base: position 4,261 of record NZ_JAHGAP010000028.1, read on the forward strand.
GCAGTTCAGAGACTTTAGTCTGTATTTGAGTATCCTGAAGCCACTGCTCTACTACAGACTCATGCATTTCCTTGGCAGATAATGTCGCAGGTAGAGTGATAAGTGACAAGCTCAGGAGTAATGACGACAACATTCCTTGTTGCATGTTAACCTCCCGATAACATTTCCTTCATTCTGATACTTCTATCGGGAGAAAGCAATAAAAAAGCCACCGATATACGGTGGCTTTTCGCAGAATGACTATTTGAGACTATTGACGACGCATCGCATCGAAGAACTCATCGTTGGTCTTCGTCATCGCTAGCTTGTCGATTAGGAATTCCATTGCGTCGATTTCGCCCATTGGGTGAACAATCTTACGCAGAATCCACATCTTCTGTAGTTCGTCAGTCTTCGTCAGTAGCTCTTCTCGACGTGTACCTGAGCGGTTGAAGTCAATCGCAGGGAATACACGCTTCTCAGCAATCTTACGGTTCAAGTGCAGTTCCATGTTACCTGTACCCTTGAACTCTTCGTAGATAACTTCATCCATTTTAGAACCAGTATCTACTAGTGCCGTTGCGATGATAGTTAGGCTGCCGCCTTCTTCTACGTTACGTGCAGCACCGAAGAAACGCTTAGGACGATGTAATGCGTTTGCATCCACACCACCTGTTAGTACTTTACCTGATGAAGGCACTACGGTGTTGTAAGCACGAGCTAGGCGAGTGATAGAGTCAAGCAAGATAACCACGTCTTTCTTATGTTCAACAAGACGTTTTGCCTTCTCGATCACCATTTCCGCTACTTGTACGTGACGAGATGCTGGCTCATCGAAAGTCGACGCAACCACTTCACCTTTAACTAGGCGTTGCATCTCGGTTACTTCTTCTGGACGTTCGTCGATAAGAAGAACCATCAACTCACACTCTGGGTGGTTGTACGCGATGCTTTGCGCGATGTTTTGCAGAAGCATTGTTTTACCCGCTTTAGGCGGAGCAACAATCAGACCACGTTGACCTTTACCGATTGGCGATGCCAAGTCTAAAACACGTGCTGTAATGTCTTCTGTTGAACCGTTACCACGCTCCATAACCATGCGCTCATTCGCATGTAGAGGGGTAAGGTTTTCAAATAGGATCTTGTTACGGGCGTTGTCTGGTTTATCGTCGTTAACGGTATTGACTTTTAGAAGGGCAAAGTAACGTTCACCGTCTTTTGGTGGACGAATTTTGCCAGCGATAGAGTCACCAGTACGTAGGTTAAAGCGACGAATCTGACTTGGTGATACGTAGATATCGTCCGGACCCGCAAGGTATGAACTATCTGCACTGCGTAGGAAACCAAAGCCGTCTTGCAGAATTTCCAGAACCCCATCGCCAAAGATGTCTTCGCCGCCTTTAGCGTGCGCTTTTAAAATCGCGAAGATGATGTCTTGTTTTCTTAAGCGAGCTAGGTTCTCTAATCCTAAGCTTTCGCCCAGTTTTACAAGGTCAGACACAGGTCTGTTCTTCAGTTCGGTAAGGTTCATGGTGGTGGATTCTTGTTTAGTCAAAATAAGATCTGTTTTCTAGTTAAGATGGATTTGGTCTCAGGATCGACCAAGAAGAGAAATTTGTTCAATTAACGCGCGATAAGTTAGCACTAATTAGTATTCTAGTCCAGAGTTAGAAAAACAAAACCGTGCATTGTAACTTTGCACGGTTTTATCTGTAATCACTTGGTGATTATAAGTTTGCGTCTAGGAACTCTTTTAGTTGAGTTTTAGACAGAGCACCTACTTTCGTTGCCGCTACGTTACCATCTTTAAATAGTAATAGCGTTGGAATGCCGCGAATACCAAACTTAGGTGGTGTACCTGCGTTATGGTCGATGTTTAGTTTACCGATAGTGAGTTTGCCTTCGTACTCGTCTGCGATTTCGTCCAAAATAGGAGCGATCATTTTACAAGGACCACACCATTCTGCCCAAAAATCCACTAGAACCGGGCCTGCAGCGTTGATTACATCGTTTTCAAAACCGTCATCAGTTAGCTGCAAAATCTTATCACTCATCTTCCACTCCAATGTGTTTTTCGAAACTGGTTGGATGATAACCAGTAATTAGATGCCCTATTGGAATGTATTTACTTTCGTATTGCAAGCTTTAGCTGATATTCTATAGCCATGAAAAAGACGCATATCACAGAGCAAAAGTTCGCCGATTTGGGCTTAAAGCCCCAAGTTATTGAAGGATTGGACAAAAAAGGGTTCGAATTTTGTACCCCTATCCAAGCCTTGGCGTTGCCGGTCCTGCTCACCGGCCAAGACATCGCAGGCCAGGCCCAAACGGGTACTGGTAAAACGCTCGCGTTTCTTACTGCTACGTTCAACCACCTTCTGACGACTCCGGAACATGAAGGTCGTAAGCCTACACAGCCACGCGCAATTATTATGGCGCCTACACGTGAGCTCGCTATTCAGATTTACAATGATGCAGAATCATTAACTGAAAGCACAGGTCTAAAAACCGCTCTAGCTTACGGTGGTGAAAGCTACGACAAGCAACTTGCGAAACTGCAAGACGGCGTAGATATTCTGATCGGAACAACAGGCCGTATCATCGATTTCTACAAACAGCGCGTATTTAACCTCAACAACATTCAAGCTGTTGTTCTGGACGAAGCCGACCGCATGTTCGATCTTGGCTTTATTAAAGACATTCGCTTCTTGTTCCGTCGTATGCCTGAGCCAAAAGAGCGTTTGAACATGCTGTTCTCAGCAACGCTGTCTTACCGCGTTCAAGAACTGGCATTCGAACACATGAATACTCCTGAGCATGTCGTTGTCGAACCAGAACAAAAAACTGGCCACCGTATCCAGGAAGAGCTTTTCTATCCTTCGAATGAAGACAAAATGGCGCTGCTTCAAACACTAATTGAAGAAGAGTGGCCAGATCGCGCTATCATTTTTGCCAATACCAAGCATAAGTGTGAATCGGTTTGGGGTCATTTGGCTGCCGATGGACATCGTGTAGGCCTTCTTACTGGCGATGTACCGCAGAAGAAGCGTGAGAAGATTCTTGAGCAATTCACCAAAGGTGATGTCGACATCTTAGTTGCAACTGACGTTGCAGCGCGTGGCCTGCATATTCCTCAGGTAACGCACGTTTTCAACTACGACCTTCCTGACGACTGTGAAGATTATGTTCACCGTATTGGCCGTACTGGTCGCGCTGGTGCGAGCGGTCATTCGATCAGTTTTGCTTGTGAAGAGTACGCGGTTAACCTACCAGCAATCGAAGAATACATTGAGCACACAATCCCAGTTTCAGAGTACGATTCGTCGGCACTGATTCAAGATCTACCGGCTCCGATTCGTATGCGTGCACCACGCAACCAACAGCGCCGCACGAATACTGGCGGTACCCGCTCTGGTTCTGGTAACCGTAAGCCGCAGGGACGTCGTCCACGCCAACCGCGTCAATCGGCACCAAAACAATCGTAATAGGAAACTGAGTTCGTTTTATGAGTCAAGCAGGATCATCACCGCTATATGCCGCCATCGACCTCGGGTCGAACAGTTTTCACATGCTCGTTGTGCGTCACATCGATGGCAGCGTTCAAACAATGGCTAAAATTAAGCGCAAAGTTCGTCTAGCAGCGGGCTTAGATGAACATAATTCTCTTAGTATGGAAGCTATGCAGCGAGGATGGGACTGCTTAAGTCTATTTGCGGAACGCTTGCAGGACATTCCTAAACAAAACATTCGCATCGTCGGTACAGCAACATTACGTACCGCGACCAATGTAGATGTGTTTTTAGAAAAGGCTAACCAAATTCTAGGCCAGCCTATCGAAGTGATTACTGGTGAAGAAGAAGCTGCCACTATCTATAAAGGTGTCGCTCACACCTCTGGCGGTAGTGGTCGTCGCCTTGTAGTCGATATCGGTGGAGCAAGTACCGAACTGATTATCGGTGAAGGTTTCGAAGCCAAAGCACTGACCAGCTTAAAAATGGGCTGCGTGACTTGGCTTGAAAACTTCTTTAAAGATCGCCAATTGAATGCTCGTAACTTTGACGCGGCAATTGAAGGAGCGAAACAGACCATTCAGCCGATTTTAGAACGTTATACAGAAATTGGTTGGGATGTGTGTGTTGGTGCATCAGGCACTGTTCAGGCATTGCAAGAGATAATGCTGGCGCAAGGCATGGACGAAGTAATCACTCACTCCAAACTCAAGCGTCTACAGAAGCAAGCCATGTTGGCCGACCATTTAGAAGAGCTCGATATTGAAGGCTTAACACTTGAGCGGGCATTAGTGTTCCCTAGTGGCCTCTCTATTTTGATTGCCGTTTTTGAATTGCTTGAAATCGATGCTATGACACTCGCTGGCGGCGCACTACGCGAAGGCTTAGTGTATGAGATGGTTGAAGAGCTTCGTCAAGAAGACATTCGTGCCCGCACTATCGCTAGCGTACAAAATCGCTATCAGCTCGATCACCAATACGGCGAACAAGTCGCTACTCTGGCACACACGCTTTTACAGCAAGCTGGGGGCGATGAGTGGATTACAGAGCCTCAGGGCAAGATATTACTCGAGACCGCCGCAAAACTGCATGAAATTGGTTTAACTATCGATTTCAAAAAAGGCGGAGAGCATAGTGCTTACTTGCTGCAGAATTTGGATCTGCCTGGTTACACGCGCGCGCAGAAGTTCTTTATTGGTGAAGTGGCTCGTCGCTATCGCGAACAACTCACTTCTTTACCTGAGCAGCATGCATTATCAGGCTCGAGTGCAAAACGAGTATTGAGATTGTTGCGTCTTGCGGTTCTGCTCAGCCATCGTCGCAATCCTGATCTAGAGCCAAATGTGACTCTAACGGTTGAAGGCGACAATCTAACGTTACACATTGATGCGCAATGGCTAGAGAAAAACCCACTGACTGCGGCTGAGTTGGAAATTGAATCCAACCGTCAGACAGACATCGGCTGGCCATTAAATATCGTAGCAAAATAAGCGAATATCACTGCCTTACAATACTAAAGCCCAGGCGTTCGCTTGGGCTTTTTTGCTTCTATTTCCCCTACAAAACGTGCTGCCCAGCAAAAATCTCAGCTTCTCCGCTCTACATCGAAAAACAGCCATGCTTTATTGATAAACACGATTTAGCCAACCAAGATGCACCATAATGAAAACCGTTTTAATGACTGGCTTAACTGGCACTCTCGCCCCTATAGTTGCTCATCAGTTCCAACTTCGCGGCTGGAATGTATTGGAATGGAATCACCATCAAATCCCGCCGGATGATCTACAGCAAAGTGAGCAATTTTGGCAGCAGCACCACATTGATGCGGTGTGCCATATGGCGATGGGGAGTGAAGCGTGGGCAGCGTGGCTTGGTGAGCACTGCAAACGCCATAATATTCCTTACCTCTTTGTCAGCACAGCAATGGTATTTGATGCCACAAAAAACGGGCCTTATGGCATCTTTGAAGAAAGAAACACCCAAGATGATTACGGCAAATACAAAGTTCGTTGTGAAGATGCAATCTGGCAAGCAAATCCAGATGCGATGGTTGCTCGAATTGGTTGGCAGCTCCATCACCAAGCAGAAGGCAATAACATGTTGGCGCATCTCGACCGCCAACATGAAGAGTACGGCGTTATTACCGCTAGCACAGCTTGGTATCCCGCGACTTCTCATATGGACGATACTGCACTCGCCTTTTTGCAGCTTATTGAGCGGAACGAAGCCGGTTTATACCATCTTGATAGCAACTTAAAGGATAAGTGGAATTTCTACGAACTCGTTTGTGCACTCAAACAGCATTACAACAAGCCATGGCAAGTGCTGCCAAGCAATGACTATCACCATGACCAACGTCTAACCGATGAACGAATTGCCTTGCCGCCATTGAGTGAACGTTTCAACAAACCAGAGCAAATCCAGCAAGCCGGCATCATAGGAATCAACTGGGGACGCACGCACATTCCCCACTATCGAAACAATGGTGTATCGGTCACAACGTTATGCGCCAACCAAATAGAACCGCTTCAGCAAGCGTGCAGTGAAGAAGCAATCCCAAAGGCAGAAACGAACATCAGCGCACTCAAGCAACTTGATGTAGTGACAATCGCGACACCTGCGCATACTCATGCAGAGATAATTAAGAAGTTAGGTTCAACCAAGCTAATTTGTGAAAAGCCATTGGTGGGATTGAATTCCGACATCACTCACTGGCAGCAACCGAACTCCAACCTATTGGTTAATTACGCCTTTGCTCAGCTTAATACCGCCAAGACGATAGAGAAGTGGCTCGCCTCGCAAACCCAACCTTGTGTGGTCAATCTAGTCACCCAAGTTAATCTACCAGGCACCTTCACGCTCAAAGAGTGGTTTCTTGAGACAGCTAGCCACCCTATTTCTTGGTTGCTGCATTGCTTCGGAGACTACTCTCAATCAACACTGGTTGAGGAAAACGGCCAACTGATCGTTGAGCTGCAATGTGACGACCACCAGCTAAGGTTTGTATTTGAACTAACAGGTGAACCGGGCATCGAGCACAATCTAACGATTCAATCCAACCAGACCTTAACCAGCAAAGGCTACTACCGTGTCGGAGAAAAATGGCGTTTCGAGCCCATTCTCGTTAATGGCAACGCGATAAATGATGGAGAGTACAGCGAGTCTGATTGCTGGCAGGACGCCAATCAACGCAGTGTCGGTTTGATGTTGGCGATGTTCAATCAAAGCATCAGCTGGGATAACGGCCTGCAACTTGGCGCCTTCGATGCGCAAAAAGCCATTTTGATTGAGAAGATGCTCTGTTAGCCATTTCACCAGCGAGCTTCCTCTACGTTCCGTATCTTCGATTAAAAGGTCTCACTCGGGACCTTTTTATTGCTCATTTTTACCTTCGTACAGCTTAGGGAGCTTTTGGACACCCATGATCTAATTACTCCCTACGCTGTACAAAACGCTCTAAACCCAAGTAAACAGGCACAAAAAAGCCGCTTGATTTGAGCAAGCGGCTTTCGGGGTTCCCACTGATATTAAGACTGAACGCTTGTCGTCACCTTAAAGTCAGGGTTCACCGCAGTCAGCTTCTTGATGAGGTAATTCAGTAATACGCCGTACATAGGAACGAACAAACCAAGACTAATAATCAGTTTGAAGCCGTAATCCACCAGCGCGATTTCCGTCCAATGCTCCGCCATGAATGGATCTGGACTTTGGTAGAACGCAATGGCGAAGAAAGCGATGGTATCAAGTGCATTACCGAAAAGCGTTGAACACGTTGGTGCCACCCACCATTGCTTCATTTGGCGTAGGCGGTTGAACACATGCACATCCATGATCTGACCAAGTAGGTACGCCATGAAGCTAGCAATCGCGATACGAGCAACGAATAAGTTAAATTCCCCTAAGTGACCAAAACCTTGGAATTGACCTTCGAAGAACACCACCGATAAGAAGTAAGACACTGCCAAAGCAGGCAACATCACTAAGAAGATAATCTTACGCGCCAACTGAGCACCGAAAATACGCACAGTTAAGTCAGTCGCTAGGAATATAAATGGGAAAGTGAATGCGCCCCAAGTGGTATGGAAACCGAAAATAGTAAACGGTAGCTGAACTAGGTAATTGCTAGATGCAATAATGACTAGGTGGAATAGAACCAGATAGATAAGGGCGTTGCGCTGCTGCGCAGGGGTAAAGTTACTCATGCGATACCTTTTTAGTTTGGTTTGGGGGTGAGGGAACCCAAATCGAGTCACTGAATAAAGTGGCTCTTACCAACAATGTAAAATGAAAAATAAACTGGCTTGGCTCATTCTGAGCGAAGCGGTGGGCGATTATACATTAACCACTTTTCGCCGCAAGTCGTCTGTTTGACGCAAACGTTTAAGCATAAAAAAGGGTGTTTCATGTGAAACACCCTTTCAAGAAAAACTCTATTTTTAGAAGCCGCGTTGGAACAACCCTGCAAGATAATCCAACTCTTCCCTGCTCTCTTCAATCGCTAACGCTTCAAACCAAATCGCTTCGCTGTAATGCTCTGCCTTCATAAACAGTCGGCAACCTTCAAAGTCAATCAGCCAAGAGTGAATGTCTGCATCCCATTGCTTTTCCACCACAGTAGCAGAAAGCAGTCCGACTAAACGCTCACCTAAGGCAGGAAAGCTATCAAGGTCAAAGCTCGGCGCAGTAATGATTAAGCGCCCTTCTTGTGCCATATAGTCCGCTAAGCCAAATTCCTTTTGCATCTGGTTCCTTATCCGTGGTGAGTAATGTGTTCTTGAATCAAATCGAGGAATGGGTCGGCGTACTTCTCCAGTTTGCGCTGACCAACGCCGCTGACTGCCAGCATTTCGCCGTAAGACGTTGGCAGAATTTCCGCCATATCAATCAAAGTTGCGTCACTGAAGACCACGTATGGTGGCAAACCATCTTCATCAGCAATCGACTTACGCAGCTTACGTAACTTAGCAAACAGCTTTTTGTCGTAGTTCTTGCTGGTCAGTTTGTCCGACTTCGCTGCACGTGCTGCGGTGTCTAAACGCGGAACCGCTAACTCTAGAGTCACATCGCCACGCAACAGCGGACGCGCTTCTTCGGTAAGTTGTAGCGTTGAATTGCGTGTAATGTTTTGGAACAACAGCCCTTTGTGGATTAACTGACGGAAGATACTCACCCAGTAATCGTGGCTATGGTCGCGCCCTATCGCGTAGGTAGAAATCTTATCGTGCCCGTTTTCACGTACACGAATGTTTTGCATGCCACGTAGCACTTCCACTACGTAACCCATACCAAAGCTCTGATTAACACGGTACACACAAGATAGCGCCTTACGCGCTTCTTCCGTGGCATCAAAGTGTTTCGGTGGATCTAAGCAAATATCGCAGTTGCCACATGGCTTCTCACGATACTCACCAAAGTAATTCAATAGCACCTGACGACGACAAGTCTGCGCCTCAGCAAAGGCACTCATCGCATTCAGTTTGTGGGTTTCCACCTGCTTCTGTGGACCATCGTCTTTCTCATCCAACATACGACGCAGCCAACTGATGTCCGCCGGGTCATACAACATCATCGCTTCCGCAGGCAGACCATCACGCCCTGCACGACCCGTTTCCTGATAGTAGGACTCGATATTGCGCGGGATATCAAAGTGAACCACAAAGCGCACGTTTGGTTTGTTGATGCCCATACCGAATGCCACGGTCGCCACCACGATTTGGATATCATCGCGTTGGAAAGCTTCTTGAACGTAAGCGCGCTCATCGGCGTCCATACCTGCGTGATAACCAGCAGCACGAATGTGGTTGTTGCACAGCTTCTCGGTCACCATCTCAACTTTCTTACGGCTACCACAATAGATGATGCCGCAATTACCTTTTTGGGTTTCAAGATAACGAACGATTTGCGAAACCGGCTTGTGCTTCTCAACTAAGTTGTAGCGAATGTTGGGACGGTCGAAGCTGCCTAGATAAACCTCTGGATTATTCAGTTGCAGACGCTCAAGAATATCTCGACGCGTTGCGTCATCCGCCGTCGCCGTCAGCGCCATAAATGGCACATGGGAAAACTGCTGCTTGAGTTGACCAAGCGCGGCGTATTCTGGACGAAAATCGTGTCCCCACTGGGAAATACAGTGCGCTTCATCGACAGCAATCATCGATAACGGCAGGTTTTCCAAGCGCTCAATGAAATCACGCATCAATACGCGTTCTGGCGAGACGTACACCAACTTAAGATGACCAGTGTGCATGCGGTTATACACGCTGAGCAGCTCTTCGCGAGGCATGGTCGAGTTAATGCACTCAGCCGCTACACCGTTGGCTTTAAGCTGGTCCACTTGGTCCTTCATCAACGAGATAAGCGGAGAAATGACCAAAGTAATGCCAGAGCGAACCAAAGCAGGGATTTGATAACACAGCGACTTACCGCCACCAGTAGGCAGGATAACTAAGCTGTCGCGACCTTCTACCGCAGCGTCAATCACCAACTGCTGACCATCACGGAACTCTTGGTAACCAAACACATCCTCCAACACACGTTGAGGCGTTACAGGCGAATCAGATTGTTCGGCTAACAAGGTCGAGGTCATGAAAAGTCTCAGATTGGGTCTTAAAAAAGAGGTGCTTATGCATACCACTGGCACACAAAGTGAGGGCACATTGTAATGGGGTTTCATGGTGAATAAAACCGCAAATTGTTAGGTGTTTCGCATCACGACTCGTATACTGATTTTCTGCTCTATAAAACACACAATTAGGTGACACTTCATGACACCAGAAGACGAACAACAACGCGCGCGGCAAGGCATCTTGCTAGCGATTGGCGCGTATACCATGTGGGGCATTGCGCCGATGTACTTTAAGTCCATCGCACAAGTATCTCCTTTGGAAATTCTCAGCCACCGAGTGATATGGTCTTTCTTTTTGCTTGCTGCACTCCTCCATTTTGGCCGTCACTGGCGCTCGGCTTACCACATCGCGAAAGACAAAACGAAAATCGCTTACCTGATCGCAAGTTCCATGTTAATTGGCGGCAATTGGTTGATTTTCATTTGGGCGGTAAACTCGAATCATATGCTCGACGCCAGCTTAGGTTATTACATTAATCCACTGATCAACGTCTTACTCGGGATGGTCTTCCTTGGTGAGCGACTGCGTAAATTACAGTGGTTCGCGGTTGTATTGGCAGGTTGTGGCGTACTCGTTCAACTGATTGTATTTGGCTCCGTACCCGTTGTTGCGATGGCGTTAGCAATGAGCTTCGGCTTTTATGGCTTATTAAGAAAGAAAGTCAGTGTCGATGCAAAAACTGGCTTGTTTATTGAGACATTACTTCTACTGCCAGTGGCCGCTGTTTATTTGCTTTTTGTTGCCGATACACCAACCTCAAATATGCTTACGAATCCACTTACGTTAAATAGTTTGTTGATCGCAGCTGGGGTTATAACAACCCTGCCACTGCTGTGCTTTACGGGTGCAGCAACAAGACTCAAATTATCGACTTTGGGCTTTTTCCAATATATAGGCCCAAGCTTAATGTTTTTACTTGCAGTATTGATGTATGGCGAACCCTTTACCATGGATAAAGCGATCACTTTCGTCTTTATTTGGGGAGCACTAGTCGTGTTTAGCTTTGATGGATTACGTAATAACCGTCGCTCACGCCGAATCGTTCAGCCACAGTGATCGTTTTTTACAAGACAAGTTAGAAATTGCCAGATAAGCTTGGTCATAATGTGACCAAGCTTTTTTATTTAATGGAACATATTCAGTACTACGCAACCGACCATGACAACTTGAGTCTAATAGAGGCGAAATACCAGAAATTTGCTTTTCAAAGGCATTACCATCTGGATTTTCATCTCGGCCTGATCACGCATGGTGCGCAGAAGTTCCAATACCAAGGTAACAGCCACCAAGTTGGTCATGGGCAAATTGTGATTATGCCGCCGGATGAGCTGCACGACGGGCAATCTAAGCTCGAGAGTGGCTACGAAGTAAATGTGTTTGCGATCGAACCTCACCTATTGAGCGATCTAGCCGATCTTAAGAAAAACGGTCAAATAATACACTTCAACGAACTGATCATCTCGGATCCCCAGATATTTTCACAACTTAGTAACTTACACGGGCTACTTCGTCGTGAAAACCTCAGCCAACTCACTAAAGATTGCCTTCCTTTTGAAGGATTTAACCAACTTTTTGATCGCTACGGATCGCTTGAGCGACAAAAAGTGGTGCCGCTAGGAAACCAATCGCTTGGGACGTTAAAAGATTATCTAATGGCTAACCTTGACCAAGCGGTGCGTTTGGATTCACTTTCAGAGCTGTGCCATCTGAGCCCAACTCAGTTCCAGCGCCACTTTAAAGCGCAAACCGGCATGACGCCTTATGCGTGGTTCGCACGCCTGCGCCTTGAACAAGGCATGAAGTTACTGCAAGCTGGTCAATGTGGTACCGACGTCGCCCACCAGATCGGTTTCTACGATCAAGCGCATTTCAGCAAAGCGTTTAAACAGACCTACGGCGTTTCCCCTTCTCAAGTGGCTCGTTAATTTCATTTACCGAGAAAGCTGTCAGTTTTTTACAAGCGCCACAGGTGACTTACCACGACAATAGCCGCATTGGTTAAATTTGAGATGTGTTATGAATGAATCCACCATATTGCTGACACTCGCCAGCATTCACTTTATTGCCCTAATGAGTCCAGGTCCGGACTTTGCGCTGGTCGTACAAAATGCGACGCGTCATGGTCGTCAAACTGGCTTGTACATTGCGTTGGGATTGTCCGTCGGTATTTTGCTGCACTCTTTGTTCAGCCTGACAGGTGTGAGTTTTGTCGTCCACCAGCACCCAGTGCTGTATTCCGTGGTACAACTGCTCGGTGGTAGTTACCTGCTCTACTTAGGAATTGGCGCATTGCGTGCCGTGATCTCGATGATCCAAAACCCACAGACGGATCAACCTAAGAAGCAAAATAACCTAGTGATCAGCAATAAGCGTCAAGCGTTTGCTAAAGGGTTTGCGACCAACATTCTTAACCCAAAAGCCCTGGTGTTCTTTGTCAGTTTGATGTCGAGTTTAGTCCCAGCAGGTATGTCGATTACTGGCAAAGGTATTGCACTGGTCATCCTGTTTGGCTTGTCGCTATTCTGGTTCTCTAGCCTTGCATGGATGCTGTCGACACAGCGCTTACAGCGTAAATTGCAACAAGCGGGTATCTACATCGACGGTCTATGCGGCGTGGTATTTACTCTAGTGGGCGGCAGTATTCTATACCAAACTATCAATACTTTTATCGGATAAAGTACTGATTTAAAAGCGTAGCACAATCGACATTTCTAAGATTGCTGACTCGACGTGACTCTCCATAACTGCCAAGCTCAAAGCACAAAACTGGCAACATGGAGAGTCATCATGCATTGGACGTTCAACCGACTCGTGACCACGGGTCTTTTTCTTACTTCCCCACTCGTCTTATCTACCCCAACCTTTGCTAACCAAGCAGCAGATGCAGTTGCGCCGGAGCACAGCACTGGCTTCGAGCAAAAACAACTGGTCAAAGCGAAAGATTATATGGTTACCGCTGCTAACCCAATTGCAACCCAAACTGGTGCGGATGTTATTGCCCAAGGTGGTAATGCTATTGATGCTATGGTTGCCGTGCAGCTGATGCTGGGCTTGGTAGAACCGCAATCATCAGGTATTGGTGGTGGCGCCTTCTTAGTTTATTGGGACAGTGAGAAACAAAAACTGACTACGTATGATGGACGCGAAACCGCACCGCTCGCCGCGACGCCGAAACTCTTTTTAGACGAAAAAGGACAACCCCTACAATTTTACGATGCGGTTGTCGGCGGGCGCTCCGTTGCCACTCCTGGTACAGTGAAACTGCTGTGGGACACGCACCAGAAATACGGCAAGTTGGAATGGAAGAAGATCATCCAACCCGTGATTACCTTGGCTGAGCAAGGTTTCGAAGTCAGTCCTCGCCTCGCGAGTCTGATTGAGAAAGATACTAAGCGCCTATCACGCTTCCCTGCGACTAAGGCTTACTTCTTCAATCCAGACGGCTCACCAAAAACCGAAGGCACGTTGTTGAAGAACCCTGAATACGCGCAAACTCTGACGGCAATTGCAGAGCAAGGGGCAAAAGCTTTCTATCAAGGCGATATCGCCACAGACATCATCAAGACCGTACAAAATGCACCGGGCAATCCTGGCGTATTGGCACAACCTGACTTTGATGCGTTCCAAATCAAGCAACGTGAACCGGTTTGTGCGGCTTACCAAAGCTATGACATCTGCGGCATGGGACCACCTAGCTCTGGCGCATTGACGGTTGGACAGATTCTCGCGATCACCGAGCAATACGATCTTAAAGGTTGGGGAGCCGAAAGCGCAAAATCATGGCAAGTGATCGCCGATGCATCGCGCCTTGCGTTTGCGGATCGCGGTAAGTACATGGCTGACCAAGATTATGTGCCAATGCCAACCGAAGGCTTGCTTGATAAAGATTATCTCAAACAACGTGCTGAGCTCATTCAAGTCGGTAAAGCCTTGAGTAAGGTTGAAGCCGGCAACCCTCCTTGGTCGCACGCGATGAACTTAAGCATGGACCAATCGATCGAGTTGCCTTCCACCAGCCATTTCAATATCGTCGATAAGCAAGGCAATGTGGTTTCAATGACAACAACCATCGAGAACGCCTTTGGCTCACGCTTGATGGTGCGTGGCTTCTTGCTCAACAACGAACTGACCGATTTCTCTTTCCGCACGCATCAAGATGGTGTGCCAATCGCGAACCGCTTAGAACCGGGAAAACGCCCACGCTCCTCCATGGCACCGACCATTTTGATGAAGGATGACAAACCTTACATGGCTATTGGCTCACCGGGTGGTAGCCGCATTATTGGTTACGTCGCACAAGCCATTATCGCCCACACGCAATGGGATATGGACATCCAAAGCGCGATTAATCAGCCACGATTGCTGAACCGTTTTGGCACCTTAGATATTGAGCAAGGTACCGCCGCAGAGGGCTTACAGCCAGCTCTGGAGAAGATGGGTTTTAAAACCGATGTTCGGGATTTGAACTCTGGTCTGCATGCGATACGCATAACAAAAGACGGTCTTGAAGGCGCTGCGGATCCAAGACGTGAAGGTGCCGCTATCGGGCAGTAAGAGTCTTTCGCTCGACCCCTTGTGCGAGATCTCTCACAAAGGGTTGAGCAAACCTCTCTTTTTTAATGGTAAAACCGTACAGCAAATCGCATAAGCCATTGAATTTAATACTCATGTATCTTTTTTGAACGCTAAGAGAGTTAAAAAATGTGAGATTAGCCCGTTGTTGGAAATCGTTAAACACGTAATATTAAACCTGTCGGAAGGATGCTGACACGGAACAGGAAACACCACGGACTTGGTGAACTTCAGGAAGAAGAAACGGTTATTCAGGATGAATAGTCGGGCATGGATTGCAAAATTGGACATTGAACGGAATCAATAGTGACTAGGATGGTTGCTACTAAGGACGGGAAATGGACACCTCTGGACGAGGCAAGGATTTGAACATCAGGATGATGTCAGGGACACCGCTCAGGGAACAAGTGATGAGAGCTAACGAGGATAGTTAGCAGACCAGGATAAGGTCATTAAGGACACCGCTAGGAAGGCGACGTAAGGATTAAGCTGACGGATTCAGCACACTATCATGGATTAGATGCATGGAGCACTCTTAGTAGCTGGATTGCTGCGAGTAAGACTATAACCCCGATGGGCGCAAGCCCTCGGGGTTTTTCTTTGCCTAAAGTTTTTCTCAGTAGATCTGCTGAAAACAGGCATTCACCCACAACGCCCACCTTTCACTTCAAACGGCATCGTTAAGTCGCGCTTTTGTACTCCATTTATCATTCCATTTTTTACTGCGTTAGCGACACCAAAACTGCACAAACAAAAAGAGCCGCCGAAGCAGCTCTTAAGTTGATGATACCAATCACAGTAAATAAGTGATCAGAAATAGCGTAGGGAAAATGCTTGAGAACAAGGCGCAATTTTTCGATAAGTAGTTATTCTACAATCAAAAATTGCAACGCAGTTATCGAGTATTTTAACAAGCTAGAATGACCAGTTATTTACTACGATTGGTATGAGTTTTGGTCAAGCCTTACAGTTTCTCTAGTCGTGCGTAAGCAGTTACCAACCATTTGATGCCTTCACCGTTAAAGGCAATCTGTACACGGCTTTGTGGACCACTGCCTTCGAAGTTGATGATGGTGCCTTCACCAAACTTTGGATGCATCACACGAGAACCTAGCGTAAAGCCGGTTTCATTAAAGCTCTCTTTCACAACAGTTTGGCTAAATCGACCACTGCTTGAAGGACGGCTAACTTGCGCCTTCATTCGTACTTCATCTAAACAAGTTTCTGGCAGTTCACGGATAAAGCGAGACGGTTTATGGTATTTATCCTGACCGTACAAACGACGCATTTCAGCATAAGTGATGTACAGTTTCTGCATCGCACGGGTCATGCCTACGTAACACAGACGGCGTTCTTCTTCTAAGCGCCCTGCTTCTTCTGCCGACATTTGGCTTGGGAACATGCCTTCTTCCACACCGACCATAAACACCAATGGAAACTCTAGACCTTTCGCACTGTGTAATGTCATGAGCTGAACCGCATCTTCAAATTCGTCCGCTTGTCCTTCGCCCGCTTCTAGTGCTGCGTGGGTTAGGAATGCCGTCAGCAGTGACATGTCTTCGGCTTCTTCTGGTTTCTCGAATTGGCGAGTTGCGGTCACCAATTCCTCCAAGTTCTCAATACGTGCCTTAGACTTTTCGCCCTTCTCTTGCTCGTACATCGCGAACAAGCCCGAGTATTTAATCACATGGTCAGTTTGGTGATGCAGCGGCATCTCTAAGGTGTCGTCTTCTAGCGCGGTGACAAGCTCGATAAAACGGCTCAGAGCACCAGCAGCGCGACCAGCAAGAACCTTCTCGTCCAACATTGCCACACTCGCTTCCCACATGGTGCAACCACGATCACGAGCCGCAAAACGGATGGTTTCAAGCGTCTTATCGCCCAAACCACGCGTTGGCGTATTCACCACACGTTCAAACGCCGCATCATCGTTACGGTTGGCAATCAGACGCATGTAGCTCAAGGCATCTTTGATTTCCTGACGTTCGAAGAATCGCATGCCGCCATAGATACGATAAGGCAGACCGGCTTGAATTAACGCTTCTTCCAGAACACGCGACTGGGCGTTGTTACGGTAAAGCATCGCAGCGTCATTCAGAGCACCGCCCTTGTCTTGCCACTCTTTGATTTTGTTCACCGCAAAACGGGCTTCATCTAATTCGTTGTAAGCGCTGTAAACCGAGATAGGCTCACCGACCACGCCATCCGTCCACAACTCTTTACCCATACGCTCGGTGTTATTCGCAATCAGGGTGTTAGATGCTTCCAGAATGGTCTTAGTGGAACGGTAGTTTTGCTCAAGACGAATGGTATTCACGCTTGGGAATTCGAGCGTAAACTTCTCAATGTTCTCGACTTTTGCACCACGCCAACCATAAATCGACTGGTCGTCATCACCTACGATCATCACGTGACACTCAGGACCCGCCATCATACGTAGCCAAGCATATTGAATGTTGTTGGTATCTTGGAACTCATCCACCAAGATGTGCTTAAAGCGTGCTTGGTAGTGTTCACGAACGAACTTGTTATCACGCAGTAGCTCATGTGCGCGCAGCAAGATCTCCGCAAAATCGACTAAACCAGCACGGTCACACGCCTCTTGGTAAGCGGTGTACAACTGTAGATATGTCTTGGTCACTGGATCATGGTACGCATCAATGTGCGACGGACGCAGACCTTCGTCTTTCTTACCGTTAATCCACCATGCCACTTGGCGTGCAGGCCATTGCTTCTCATCGAGGTTTTGCGCTTTGATCAAACGCTTTAGCAGACGCTGCTGGTCGTCACTGTCAATGATTTGGAAATCTTCCGGTAGCTTCGCATCAAGATAGTGTGCACGCAGAATACGGTGACAAATGCCGTGGAAAGTACCATTCCACATACCGCCTGCACTGCCCATCATTAGCTCTTCGATACGTCCACGCATCTCTGCCGCCGCCTTATTGGTAAAGGTTACCGACATAATTGAAAACGGAGAAGCTTGCTCGACCGACATCAGCCAAGCGATACGGTGAACAAGAACGCGTGTCTTACCACTTCCTGCGCCAGCAAGAACGAGCAAGTTTTCTAGAGGTGCTGCAACGGCTTCACGTTGTTTATCGTTCAAACCGTCGAGTAATAGAGATGGATCCATCATGATGAGAGCTACTGGTTATTTATACATAAAAACCGATTATAACCTAAACAACCGGGTGCTGTTTAGACAAAACTTGATAAAAAAATCGATGTTTTTTTGCCCAACACATCAATTAGTTATACCTATTTGACCCTGCAAACCCATTTACTTCAGAAATTTTTCTGAAAGTTTTTTAGCCAGTTTCCTATCTTTTAAGTTAAGCAAGTTGATAACAAAAACGCCAAAACAGGTGATTCATCTTGCCAACTTAAAGTAAAGGAAATCATTCAGAGGAATTTATTATGAAAAAGTCGAATCTAGCTGTTACTGCTGCTGTTACTGGTCTTCTAGCTCTTGGTGGCACAATGCTAACTGCAGCTCCAGCTGTCGCTGCTGAAAAAGAAAAGTGCTATGGCGTTTCTAAAGCAGGTAAAAACGACTGTGCAACAAAAAGCAGCTCATGCGCTGGTACTTCTAAAGAAGATAACCAAAAAGACGCATTCGTAGTCGTACCAAAAGGTCTTTGTGACAAACTCGCTGGCGGTAGCACTTCTTCTTCATAATCTTTTATCGCTAGCTATTGTGAGGATGCGTTGACGCTCAACCAACGCAAAGCCAAGACGCATCCTTCTCTTCCCGCACGATTTGAAAAGGAGTTTCACGTGAAACACCACACCTTCCACGACCTTGTTGGAGTTGGATTAAGAACCCCTCACCTCGATTACTTTAGCCAATCCCAGCCTGAGTTGTCTTGGTTAGAAATCCACAGTGAAAACTATTTCCAACCCAATGCAACAGAGCGCCATCAGCTACAAACGCTTCGCGAGCAATATCAAATTAGCTGCCACGGTATTGGTTTGTCGCTAGGTTCGGTGGAACGTGTTAGTCAAAAGCATCTTGCGCAACTTAAATCACTGATTGACTCAATCGATCCAATTCTTGTTTCTGACCATTTAAGTTGGAGTGAAAACGGCGGTCACTACTTTAATGACCTGCTTCCACTTCCGTATACGGAAGAAGCGCTCAACGTGTTCACTCGTAACGTGAATGAAGTGCAGGAATATTTGCAACGCGAGATCTTGATAGAGAACCCATCTAGTTATGTGAAGTTTCAACATTCGACCATCAGCGAATGGGAGTTTCTTACCGAAGTGCAAAAGCGCACTGACTGTCGTTTATTGCTCGATCTAAACAATGTTTATGTTTCGGCGTTCAACCACGGTTTTGATTGCGACACATACCTAGATGCGATTCCAGCCGACAAAGTGGATGAGATTCACTTGGCAGGTTTTACCATCAAACAACTCGACAAAGGTGAGATATGGATTGATACCCATAGCCGCCCAGTTAGTGATGAAGTTTGGCAACTGTTCGCGCAGTGGACAAAAAAACACGGTCCACGTCATACGTTGATTGAATGGGATTTGGATATCCCCGCGCCAGAAGTCTTATTAGGAGAAGCGCAGAAAGCATCGCAACTGCTGTTGCAAGGCACACTTCCAAGTGAACAAAGCGAACCAAGGAAGGCATCATGAATCTAGCCACCTTACAAAGCCAGTTTGCTAAAGCCCTGCACTATCAAGCGCTCGGTGAAGACTGCGATATTGCCAGTGATGAGTTTACCGCTGATGAACGCATACAAATTTACCGCAATAACTTTATCGTCAGCTTAAGCGAAGTGTTGTCCGCGACCTACCCGATGGTTGAAGCGCTGCTTGGTGAAGAATGCTTTGAACAGATAGCTCGCCAGCATGTTCTTTCTTACCCATTAAAAGAAGGAAATGTGGTGCATTATGGCGAAGGCTTTCAAGACACCATCATGCAGTTTAGTCAGGTGATCGCACAAGCACCTTACAGCCCTGAAGTCGCACGCTTCGAGTGGCATATCGACCTAGCTCGTCAAGCACAGTATGAGCAATCCAATGCAGCGGAATTAAAACCGCTTGCGTTACT
Source organism: Vibrio sp. D431a (assembly GCF_030248655.1). Lineage (NCBI taxonomy): Bacteria > Pseudomonadati > Pseudomonadota > Gammaproteobacteria > Vibrionales > Vibrionaceae > Vibrio > Vibrio sp. D431a. The sequence goes on from NZ_JAHGAP010000028.1 coordinate 24,018, forward strand.
TGGCGAAGTGAGTGAAGAGCAACAACCCGCTTTAGTCTTACACCTTAAAAAGGGCTGCCGCAGCTTTGACTCCAATTACGCAGTATTCGATCTATTTAGTGCGATTCAAACTGGGCAATTCGAACAACTTAATATCAACCAATTACAGCAAGGTGTCATCTCGATTCAAGCCAATGGAGAAGCCTTGTGTCACGCACTCGATGCCGATGTGTTCCAACTGCTGCAATGTTTAGAGCAGAAGCAGAGTTTGAGCGAAATACCTGAAGTTTTACTCGCTCATCTCAATCGCATCATGGCACTCGATATTGTTGACGGCTTTACATTGCAATCAATCTAAGGAGCACTCTATGACGGATACGGTTAAAAACTTAGTGAATCGGTACGACGATTTAATCAGTACCCTACAAGCTGGCTTTGTCCCTTTACTACTTCTCTTTTGTCGCTTGTGGGTAGCCTGGGTGTTCTTCAATTCAGGACTAATCAAAATCTCATCTTGGGATAGCACGCTGTACTTATTTGAGCTGGAATACCAAGTGCCAATCTTGCCATGGGAATTGGCGGCTTATTTAGGTACGGCTGCGGAGTTGGTTCTACCGGTGTTCTTGGCACTGGGATTGATTACCCGCCCGATGGCAGCAATGCTGTTTGTGTTCAACATCATCGCAGTGATCTCTTACCCACTGTTGTGGGAGAAAGGTTTTTATGACCACCAACTTTGGGGATTGATGATTCTTATCGTAATCGTATGGGGGCCAGGACCGCTGTCTTTGGACCACATCCTGAAAAAGAAAATGACGAGCTAAAAAAATCCCCGCATCATGCGGGGATTTTTTATTATTTATTCAAGTAAGCCAGTAGCTCTTCTGCTGAGATACCTTGCTGAGCGAGGTCTTTTGCCATCTTCTCGACTTGTTCATCTTTGCGTGACTCAATCACTTGCTGAAATTGGTACACGATATCACGCAAAATTGGCAGAGGTACTTGTTTCGCCGCACTACGAATACGCTCGGAGCTTTGATTACCCAGCTCATTAAGCAACTTGCCAAACATCACCTTTTCTGGTGAATCTTCCATTTGCTCTAGAATACGAGCCATTTCATACGTGGTTAACGACATTACTTTTTGAGTTCCGTTATGGTGTCAGGAAAAGTCTGAGTGACAAATATACACGCCTTACTTACATTGGAAAATACTAAATTACACTGATTTACGCTTTCGCAAAGCTCGAGTGCCAGTTCTTCCCTGCTTTTGTAAACAGAACGACCAACGCAGGTAATAGGACCCACATATGAATTGCGATCAAGGTTTGTGGATCCAGAGATAAGCGTTGCAGTGTACCCACCAACAAACCAGAGCCACTCATTTGGAACAATCCAAGCAGTGCAGCTGCCGTGCCCGCCTTATCACCAAACGGTTCTAACGCTTTCCCTGCCGCTGCACCCAGAATGAATGCAAAACCTACAGAAGACATAAAGATAGGTAACATGAAAGAAAGCGCGGTATTCTGACCATTCATCACTAGCATGATCACACCTGCGAGACCCAGAGTTGAGATCCCGGTGACCAAGGTGTTGTGAGTTCCAACGCGCTCCATAAACTTAGGCGCCAGCATACATGCCGCAATGTTTATCACCGCATTTACACCAAACCAGAAAGTGAATTCATTCATCGACAGCCCCATCCCCGTCATCAATACCGACGGTGCTGAGGTAACGTAAGCAAGAATAACCGCCATCGCCATCAAGCATAATGACGCATGGAAAACAAAAGATGGTGTGCTAAGCACTGCCCAATACCGACTAAGCTTAAACACGGCTTGCTTTTCTGTTGACGGGTTAGTCTCTTTCATCATGAAAAACATCAATGATCCAGACACCACAGCAAAACCCGCCATAAAGCTAAAGTTAGCACGCCAGTCAAATTGCTGAGTTAACCAGCTACCTAGAATTGGAGCTAAAGCCGGAATGAAACAAATCGCACCGTTAAGGTAGCTGATCATTTTGCCGCTTTTTTCCGGGCCAAAGATATCGCGAACTGTTGCAAAGGCTGCTACCGATGTCGCACACGCACCTAAGCCTTGTAGCAGTCGGGAAACCAACATCCACTCAATATTTTGAGCACTCCACGCCAATAAAGCGCTCATCGCGTAAATGGTGATACCGCCCAATGCAACAGTTCGACGTCCGAGTTTATCTGCTAGGGGACCTGCGAATAGCTGACCAACACCCATAGCAAATAAGAACCAAGTGATCGTGTCTTGTGCTAGCGCATTATCGACCTGAAAAGTGGAAGCAATAAGAGGTAAAGCAGGTAGATAAATATCAATCGCTAAAGGACTGAAAAGAACCAAAAGGGTCAATAACGCCATCTGTTTTTTACTATTAGAAAACTGGCTAGACACACAACACTCCGAATTGGATAAAGAACTTTGGGTAAAGCTTAATCATCTGATGATATGAATGGAAATGATGTATAATCATGAGCATTATTCCTCAGAGGAAATTCACTGTGAACGTCGAAAAACTGGCTCGTATCGATTTAAATCTATTGGTCTGCTTTAAAGTGCTGATTGAAGAGTTAAACGTTACTCGTGCGGCCCACCGATTGTGCTTAAGCCAATCCGCCGTAAGTAAATCACTGGCTAAACTGCGCATTCAATTTGATGACCCTCTTTTCACTCGAAACTCACATGGATTAACACCTACGCCGCGCGCATTGTTTCTTAAACCGAAACTGGATCTGTTGATAAATCAGTTAGAAGTGCTGACTCAACCCGAAGAGTTTTCTCCGCAAAGCAGTGAATACCGTTTTCAAATAGCAGCGGTAGAGAGTGTCTACCCTCTCATTCTACCCCATTTCTTACCGGCGATTTTTCAACAAGCACCTGGCGTGACAATTAGCACACACCCGTGGTCGGATAATACATTTAAAATGCTTCAACGCGGCGAACTGGATTTAGGCTTAACTGGAAAAGATATCGATATAAACGATGCCAAGCTGACTCTTCAACCACCCGATGACATTTGCGAGTTGGAAATTTATCGTGATTACCAAATGTGCATCATTCGCAAAAACCACCCTGCGTTAAAACAACCTTGGAATCTGGAAGCCTATCTCGCCCTACGCCATGTACAAGTACGTTGTGATGGCAACGACCGTTGGTTGCTAGATTACCGCCTTGCAGATATTGGCGCCGACCGCGATATTGCCGTTACTGTGCCCGACTTTAACAGTGCCGCAAGTTTATGTTCATACACCGACTTTATCTTTACTGCGCCAAGTCATTTTGTGCAACTTGCGGCCAAACAGCTTGATTTGGTCGTGCTGCCACTACCGTTAGAATTCCCACCTATGGCTTACACTTTATTCTGGCACCGAGACAGAGAAAACGACCCTGCATTAGGCTGGCTACGTACGATGATCACACAAAAAACCGATCACCTTAGATAAAAACACCGCGCTCAATTTGCGCTTAGCGGCTAAAATGAGTAGCTTAACTGTCGTAGTCCTTTTTGGCTCATCTATGGCCTAGTTGTACTCCGACTCTATTGAAGTGATTGCGAACCTCAATGGAATCGTAAACTGCATGAAGCAGATGGAAACAGCTCCCACACCTGAGCATGAAGGAGCGGTAATTTGAAGGAATAACACAGATGCACAACGATACCCAAAGCCGCGTGAATGCAATTCGCGAATGGCTAGCACAACATAATATTGATGCCCTACTTGTCCCTCATGAAGACGAGTACTTGGGTGAATACGTACCAGCGCACAACGAGCGTTTACATTGGCTAACTGGCTTTACCGGTTCTGCTGGTGCTGCGGTAATCACCAAAGACAAAGCCGCTATCTTTGTTGATGGTCGCTACACAGTACAAGTAACAAAGCAGGTTCCTGCTGATCTATTCGAATACCGTCACTTGATTGAAGAGCCTGCACTAGATTGGATTAAAGACCATCTTGCAAATGGCGCGTCTGTGGCAATCGACCCTCGCATGCACAACGCTGCTTGGCTAGACATGGCACAAGCAAAACTTGCTGGCGCACTTGAGCTTAAGATTCTCGATAGCAACCCAATTGATGAACTGTGGCACGACCGCCCTGCTCCTGTGGTTTCTGATGTTCGCCTAATGGCAACAGAAGCAGTTGGTCAGTCAAGTGAAAGCAAACGCCAAGAAATCGCAGAGCTCGTGAAAAAAGCCGGTGCAGACAGCGCAGTGATCACAGCACTTGATTCTATCTGTTGGTTACTCAACGTTCGTGGTCTTGATGTATCACGTTTACCAGTTCTGCTTTCTCACGCGATTCTGCACTCAGACTCAAGCGTGGAATACTTCCTAGATCCTGCTCGCCTACCTGCTGAGTTTGACGCTCATGTTGGTGCCGGCGTGACGGTTCATCACCCAGAAGCATTGCAAGCACGACTAGAAAACCTAACTGGCAAGAATGTACTGGTTGACCCTGCGACAAGTAACGCGTGGTTTAAGCTGGTGCTTCAAAACGCAGGCGCATCTGTGGTGAGTAAAGCTGATCCATGCCTAATGCCAAAAGCAGCAAAGAACGCAGTTGAAATCGCAGGCATGAAAGCATGTCATATCCGCGATGGCGTGGCGATGAGCAAGTTCCTATCTTGGTTAGATGCAGAAGTCGTTGCGGGTAACTTGCATGATGAAGCAACATTGGCTGACAAACTGGAAGCGTTCCGTAGCGAAGACCCGACGCTTATGGATCTTAGCTTCGATACTATTTCGGCAGCAGGTGGCAACGCGGCGATGTGTCACTACAACCACGAGAACCAACCTGAACCTGGCAAGCTAGAACTGAACACGCTTTATCTAGTGGATTCAGGCGGTCAGTACCTAGATGGTACAACAGACATCACGCGTACAATTGCGATTGGTCAGCCTTCACAAGAGATGATTAAACAGTTCACTCTTGTGCTAAAAGGTCACATCGGTGTTGCACGTGCACGTTTCCCGAAAGGTACTCGTGGTTACCAAATCGATACACTAGCTCGTCAGCACCTATGGGCGGAAGGCTACGATTACGACCACGGTACTGGTCACGGCGTTGGCCACTTCCTAAGTGTTCATGAAGGTCCAGCGAGCATTTCGAAGAAGCAAATCGACGTGCCTCTAACAGAAGGCATGGTGCTATCCAACGAGCCAGGTTACTACCGTGCAGATGCGTTTGGTATCCGTATTGAGAACCTAGAGCTTGTTGTTGAAACACCAACTAACGGTGACTTCCCTGTTCTGTCATTTGAGTCGCTAACACGCTGCCCAATCGACAAGCGCAACATCAACGTTGATATGCTAACTCGTCCAGAACTTGCTTGGCTGAATGATTACCATCAGAAAGTATGGGATGAGATCAGCCCGCTAGTTGAAGGCGATGTGAAAGAGTGGCTTCGTCAAGCAACAATACCAGTAGCACACAGCTAGAAGCTAGAAGCTA
>NZ_JAHGAP010000029.1:0-208222 GCF_030248655.1 Vibrio sp. D431a
ACAACTAAATGTACGTGGGAAGCTTGATTGTATCTACTCATGTTATTCGTCCTCTTTGACTTCTGGAAAAATCAAAGATGCATTTAGCATGAGTAGTTTTACAGGCAAAGCCGAAGCGGATGATAACCACCTACTGAAGTAGGTGGTTTAGGGCTGAAAACAAAAAAGAGCAGTGTTGAGACTGCTCTTATCTAATGTTTTAGAACGCTAGGTTAGGAGTAAATCACGTTTTCCTCAATCCCACTAACTAATGACTGGGCGTTCTTCCAACGGAATACTTTTTCTAACACCTCTTTGCCATCAGGTGCGCGCCAAGTTCGCTCTTGATCCTCTTGACCACCAATGTGGCGATAGAATTCAATCGCAGAAATGTTTTGCGACACAACTTCTAAATAAAGACCTGTGTCTTTAAAGTACTGCTGTTGCCATTCTGCGACAGCAAGTAATAGCTGCTTACCAATCCCACGACCACGGTAACTGTCATCAACATGCAATGCGTCAATAAAGGTTCCACGCTCGAAATCATGGTTGCCGAACACACAAACAAAGCCAAGTAGCAAACCTCCCTCCTCCGCCAAGACAATGTGCTGATTGAATGGTGGGTTGGTCAAACGGGTTTGCCAAATCAGTAGTTTGTCGTCAATCGCTTCTTTCTCAAGATAGTTATCACTAAGAATGCCACGGTAATGACGCTTCCAGCTATCCGCATGAAGATGCGCAATGCGCTCGTAGTCCTTATATTCCGCTAATCGTAAATCCATTACGTATTCCTATTTTCTTACATTTTTGCTTCTTTATAGAGTCTCGGTATATTCCACCTTTATAACACTTGTTTCTTGGCAGATTTTATACACCTTAAGCCAGAGCTCATTTTTTAATACTACTCATTATTCAATTAAAAGCAAAATATCCCATCAAGTTCCTTAATCTACACCCAAAGGAATAGTCACATTTGTCTAACTTTAATTTGACTTACATGTGTACGCTGATATTCTGGCGAACAGTTGTTAGCTCAAAGTTAGGGATACACCTGTGACTCAAAACAAACCACCTGTTATCTGGTTGAATACATTAATATTTTCTGCCAGTTTTGTTCTGACTTTTATTGTAATGCCTTGGTATGCATATCATTTTGGACTGGGTTGGGAACATCTAATTTGGGGAGTGATTGCATTTAGTTTTACTAACCTTTCTATTACAGCAGGCTATCATCGTCTCTGGAGCCACAAAACATACGAAGCTCATCCTATTTTGCGCGCCATTTTTGCGATTGGAGGAGCATTTTCTTTGCAAAATAGTGCATTACATTGGTCTTCTGATCATCGTGTGCATCACAAACATGTCGACAATAACGGTAAAGATCCGTACTCAGCCAAGCGGGGTTTTTGGTATTCTCACATTGGGTGGATGTTACGTGATTACAATAAATCAAAGGAAAACGAATATACAAACTGCCGTGATCTAAAGCGCGACAAAATCGTCATGTGGCAGCATAAGTATTATGTTCCACTTGCCCTACTGACTAATATTGGTTTCCCAGTCATGCTCGGACTGATCTACGGTGATATCTGGGGGATGTTATTGGTCGTTGGTGCGGCTCGACTCTTTATGAGTCACCATACGACTTTTTTCATTAACTCCCTCGCACATATTTGGGGTAAGCAAACTTTCACAGACAAAAACACTGCTCGCGATAATGGTGTACTCGCCTTTTTCACATTTGGAGAGGGTTACCATAATTTCCATCATATTTTCGAGAATGACTATCGCAATGGCGTGTATTGGTGGCATTACGACCCAACGAAGTGGTTGATAAAGTCATGTTCTTGGCTAGGACTCACATCTAAGTTGCGCACAACGCCTACATTTAGAATTGAAAAAGCCCGTGCGAGTCAACTTTTGAAGAAAGCAAGAGAAAAGCTAGAATCGAAACCGAACACGCAAACAATCCTCGATCAGCTACAGCACGAGTTTGATACTTTAGTTCATCACATGCAGGAATACTACGAGATGCGCAAAGAAGTACTCGGTGCCAAAACTGCCAGTGTGGTAAAAAAATACGAATGTTCTGTAACGAAAATGAAGTACCAGCAAATTAAAGCAGAGTTCGAACGGCAGCAGCGTAGTTGGAACCTTATGGTTCGTCGATACGCATAGTTTATCCTCATTCTTACGATTACTTAGCTTCGCTTCGGCGAAGCTTTTTTGTTGTGAAGAGTGTTTTCCAATAATTGCTTACTGAGTAAAGTCTTTTTCCTATTGTGAATCAATTCACTCTTTATTCATTCACTTTCCTAGTCATATTTTCCTTCCTATAAATAGCTTCAAACCAGCACATAACACTTAGAAAACCAAATTCCAACAATACAATCTAACGAAATTATTTATTAAATTATTATTTGTCTCAGATCATGCAAGCCCCATATTTGTCTCGTGCCACAGCTAAGAATTCTGTAAATTCCTTGTCATAAACTGAAACAGTTTCTTTCTTTTTCACATAACATTCGGAGATCCCTATGTTAGAGCTCTTAATTGGCTTAGTGGTTACCATTGCGGTGGGTTACTTTATTGTCAAAGGCTATAAAGCTGCGGGCGTGTTACTGACCGCTGGTATTGCTTTACTTCTTATGACTGGCGTTTTGGGGCACGACGTGCTGCCGTCAAAAATCACCTCAACTGGTAACATGGTGACAGATGCGCTTGAATACGTGAAATACATGCTTCAATACCGCGGTGGCGGTCTTGGTATGCAAATCATGCTGCTTTGTGGTTTTGCGTCATACATGACTCATATCGGCGCGAACAACGTGGTAGTGAAACAGTTCTCTAAACCGCTTTCTGTCATCAAGTCTCCTTACGTCCTTTTGGTAGCGGCTTACATTGTGGCGTGTTTAATGTCTCTTGCGGTAAGTTCTGCAACAGGCCTTGGCGTACTATTAATGGCGACATTATTCCCAATGATGGTCGCGATGGGCATTTCTCGTCCAGCAGCCGTTGCAGTGTGTGCCTCTCCAGCGGCAATCATCCTTTCTCCTACTTCTGGTGATGTTGTTATCGCAGCAGAAAAGTCTGGTTTAGAGCTTGATGTGTTTGCGGTACAAACTGTGTTGCCTGTTTCTATTTGCGCAATCATCGTCATGGCAGCGGCAGCGTTCTTCTGGAACAAATACTTAGATAAGAAAGAAAATACACCAATGGAAAAAATTGATGTATCAGAGATCAAAGCTGACGCACCAGCGTTTTATGCAGCTCTTCCTTTTCTACCTATCATCGGCGTTTTCCTATTCAACGGTCGTACCATTCCAGGACTTAGTCTAGACATCTACACTATTGTGGTTGGTTCGATTTTCCTTGGAGCTCTGATCCATTATGTTGTAAATAAGTTCGATGGTAAGAAATCACTAGAAGATTTAGATTCTTGTTACGCAGGCATGGCTGACGCGTTCAAAGGCGTTGTGATGCTTTTGGTTGCCGCAGGGGTTTTTGCACAAGGTCTGATGTCTATCGGAGCTATCGATAACCTACTTCATCTAGCAGATAATGCTGGTGCAGGCGGCGTTGCTTTAATGCTTATTCTAACTGCATTGACAGTTGCAGCAGCAATTGCAACGGGTTCGGGTAACGCGCCTTTTTATGCGTTCGTGGAGTTAGCACCATCTTTGGCTGCGAAAATGGGATTAAACCCTGCTTTCCTAATTATCCCGATGCTTCAAGCATCAAACCTAGGCCGCACTATCTCACCAGTATCTGGCGTAATCGTTGCGACATCAGGTATGGCAAACATCAGCCCGTTTGAGGTTGTAAAACGCACATCCGTTCCAGTTCTAGCAGGCCTTATCACGGTGATTATTGGTACTATGGTGCTTGTTCCAATGAGTGCCTAACGGTATTGCCACGATCAAACTAAAAGCAATATCCGAACAAAATTACGTTTAATTAAAAACGCCAGCAAATGTGCTGGCGTTTTTTTATTCTAATGTGTTGATTTACGCTGACTTAAATCGGTCAGGAATCTTAGTGATGCTCTCTCTGTAGCTAAACCATAAGTAGGTAACGGCAAGCGAAAAGAATAAATATGAAAGTGCGAATACGATTGGAGACGTGATTAATTCCGCGGACATTCCCCACATCACACCGACTACGGTTATCGTCAACTTAGAAAGCATACCGCAAATGAGTAGGAATAAAGCAAGCTGTGGAAAGCGCGAGCTGCGAAATGCGAAGAAATAACAGCTACCTACCGCTAAAGAAGCAATAGATAAGCCCAACATAAATGAATGGATGTGGTCTGCTGATGCGATACCAGCGGATACCGAAGCCATGAGTAATAGGAACAGTTTCATAAGTCACCTCACAACAAATCTAAAAAGCATCCCTTCATAAATGAAAACTCATTTTTCACTATATTCTGCGCCTAAAATCAGCAATTACAAGTTACTTTTTTGCTCACTTAATGAACATAAAAGCTAATCAGCTTCAATTATTACAAAAGGTTAACAATTAAAAATTAAGAAACCCTTTGCATCTGATACTTACGACAGTTAGATGATAAATTCGCCATTTTTGTTACAGACGGTTAACATGGAAACATTTTGAAATTTTTTATTTGAAATGTGAACTGTGCACTCAACAGCGTAAAACCTCTCTGTCTTGACTCATCATTCGTTATTAGCGAACAAAAAATATCACTTTTTTACAACGTTCTTACTACATACAAAACCATGAATTCACATCCACTTTTAATGTTGCAAATTATTTTATCAGTAACCGTAAAAAGAGATTCCAATCACATATTTATTGGTTATAATCCGCGCTCATTGCGTTAAACGTTGAAAAACGCAAACTAATTTTGAGAAAAAACATCTTTAAACCAACCTTCTTTGCGGCATTGCCAATAAGAGGAAAAACTGAGAATAAAAATGAGCAAGATTGATAAAGCTATGCGCATCCTGTTAGCAGGGTTCTGTATCAACCTTTGTCTTGGCATCCTGTATGCTTGGAGTGTATTCAACAAGGCACTGGTAACTGAATCAGGCTGGAGTGCTGCAGAAGCTTCTGCACCTTACGCAACTGCAACCATCACTTTCTCTATCTGTCTTCTTATTGCAGGTATTCTTCAAGACCGCATGGGCCCTCGAATGATCCTTATCCTAGGTACTGTTCTTACAGGTCTGGGCATGATCGCGTCTGGCTTTGTTGACACTCCACTCATGCTGAACATTACATTCGGCGTGATCACAGGTGCAGGTATCGGTTTTGGTTACGCATGCCTATCACCTTCTGCGATGAAGTGGTTCCACGCTTCGAAGAAAGGTATGGTTAACGGCATTATTGCGGCAGGTTTTGGTCTAGCGGCTATTTACCTCGCGCCAGTAACTTCTGCGCTAATAGACAGCATGGGCATTCAAACTAGCTTTATGGTTCTTGGTGTTGGTATCCTAACGATTGCGGTTCCTCTTGCAGCAACCATCAACAACCCACCAGCAGACTACACACCTGCGGAGCCTAAAGTAAAAGAAGGCCAAGCACCTAAAGCGGTGAAAAAGTCAGATGACTTAACTTGGAAAGCAATGTTGAAAACGCCACAGTTCTACTCTCTATGGATCATGTACGCGTTTGCAGCTTCTGTTGGTCTAATGATCATTGGTAACATCACGACAATCGCAAGCGTTCAAGCAAACTTGCCAAACGCGGTTTACCTAGCGTCTATTCTTGCTGTATTCAACTCTGGCGGTCGTGTTGCCGCGGGTATGCTTGCAGATAAAATCGGCGGTGTTCGTACGCTTCTACTTGCGTTCGTTCTACAAGGCGTAAACATGGTACTGTTCGCGACGTTCGACTCTGAGTTTACACTGATCATCGGTACAGCAATCGCAGCGGTAGGTTACGGTACACTTCTAGCGGTATTCCCTACTCTAACGGCTGAGTTCTACGGTCTGAAAAACTACGGCACTAACTACGGCGTGCTTTACACAGCATGGGGTATTGGTGGTGCAATCGGCGCAGCGGTTGTTGGTTTCTCGATGACAAATGGCGACGGCTACACCTTGGCTTACACAATTTCTTCAGCAATGATGGCAGTATGTATCGTACTTGCGTTCATCACTAAGCCATTGTCTGAAGCGAAAGTAGCACAGCTAAAAAACGCATAATTGCGAATTGATTTGATAGCAAAAAGGCTTAACCTATGGGTTAAGCCTTTTTTTGTTATCGGTCGTTTATGGAAAGCCCTATCGAACTTGCACCAGACTACTATCTAGAGAACTTCTTTAAGCTGACTCATCACGCAGTAACTTGGTACAGCGATTTACTGACCAAGGAAGAACACGCATGGCTTTGCTCGTTTGATTCTTTGAGCAAACACGCCCAGTGCCTTTTGGTACGTTTATACAGCCGAAAGGGATGTTGGTTTCGAAGTGATAAGCTGAGTTATCAAGAAATACCTTCTATCAATGAAGCGCTGACGGAATTGAGTCAACATGAGTTTGTAGCCCTTTCCCCACCCCTTTCTCATCAAGAGTTAGCGGCCAATTTACTGACCAAACCAGAAATCTCTGCGCTTTATCCCGAACTGCCGAAATCACTCAAGAAAGACGCCCTTGTCGAACGTTTGAGTAATACGGAATTTGATCGTATAGAGAAGCTTGAGTTTACGATCGTCAAACTCAATTCAGCTCATATGATCGACGTGTTGCTCACTCTGTTTTTTGCCAACACCCATCAAGACTTAAGTCAGTTTGTGCTTGATGACTTAGGTTTGCATCAGTTCGAGCAATATCAATTGAGTAAAGTGCGCCGTTTCTTTGATTCACGTGAGCAAATAGACCGTTTAATTGAACTGAGCCAGTTGGCCAACCTGTACTGGCAATTTGACCGAAAAGACAAAGCCAATCTCGACTTATTAATTGAGGCAATGCCTCAGCCCGTTAAACACCGTTACGTAGATCGTAAACGCGAGCACATGTTGAATGACATAGCACGTGATTACGAACGGCTTAATGATCTAGAGACCGCCCTATCTCTATTTGGCCAAACTCAACTCACACCGAGCCGAGAACGACGCGCACGTATCTATGACAAATTAAACCATGATGATTTATTTGGTGACATTGTCACAGATATGCTTAACTCACCGATCGATGTGTCTGAGCTCGAAGTTGCACAAAAACTTGAGCAACGGTTAAAACGAAAACAAGGCGAGAAAGTGCCAAGAGTGACGAAGCCAACCTGTACGGAATACCGCCTTGAACTGGATTTATCTCAACAGAGAGTCGAACTCGCCAGCAAAGCGTATTTTGAGTCCTTAGGCTGGACAGTATTTTACACCGAAAATGCACTGCTTAATGCATTACTTGGTCTCACTTTTTGGGATGCGATTTTCGCTCCCATCGAAGGCGCATTCATCAATGCCTATCAACATCGTCCTCTGGATTTGTACCATTCTGATTTTGTTACCAAGCGCCAAGCTTTGATAGATGCGGCGTTTGACGAATTGGAAACGGGTAACACTCATACGTTATTGACAAAGTACGATGAGAAGTTTGGTATCAGCAATCCATTTGTGCATTGGAGCTTAATAAGTAAAGAGCTACTCGAAATGGCACTCGATACAATCCCAACTAACATGTTGATGGCGCTATTTAAAATACAATTGAGTGACCTAAAGCTTTACCGCAATGGGATGCCTGATCTGATTGCTTTTAGAGGAAACGAGTTCGAATGGATTGAAGTAAAAGGGCCAGGCGATAAACTCCAGGATAACCAATGGCGTTGGATCAAAGAGTTTACTCGCCTTAATGTCCCGTTTGCGGTGTGTTACGTCGCAGCAACTTAACTTACTCTATATAAAGAGCTTGGTGTTTGTTCACTCAAACCGCCCCTCGGTTATCGCCCCTTGCTCTTTTTTCTAAACATTTTTTCGTTTCTTCACGATCGCTTCACGCTTCTTCACACAAAATGCGCTTCTACTCACTAAGTTGATTTGAAGAGGCAAAATAAAATGAACAAAACACTTCTTGCGTTACTTGTTACCTGCTCAGTTTCGGTATCTGCGGCTCCTTATGTAGGTCTGGAATATGGACTAGGCACCACTGACCATGATTTGGAACCTCACTTTTCAACTGACAACGTAACACTCAACCCTGAGCTTGAAGACGGTATTTTCTCAGGCTTTGTCGGTTACGCATTTAATGACAACTGGGCATTGGAACTGGGTTACAGCCAGTTTGACCTTGATGATAGTCGTTCAAAAAACCTAGGTATCAAGTCAATCGATGGCAAAGATTACCATCATGAAATGGATTGGGATGCGTCAATCAAAGCCAAGCAAGTGTCGTTGGCTCCTGTGTTTAACTATGCATTAAATGATAAATGGACAACAAAATTCAAAGCGGGTCTAACGTACACGGAATACAACGCCAAGGTTTCTAAACATCAAGAATACGAACTTGTCACGAACGACGATGTGGAAATGACCAACACGCTTTTCCATAGCTCGGAGAAAAACAACGAGCTAGGCGCAATGTTCTCAGTGGGTGCGGAATACAGAATTTTCCCGCAGCTCACCATAGGTGTAAACGCAAAATATCAACTAGACCGATACGCGAACACTGCATCCTTTAACGTAGGCACAACTTATTACTTCTAATATAAGGAGATGATAATGAGAAGAGTATTGTTAACATCCATGCTTGCCCTACTTTCAAGCTCGGTTTTCGCCGCGTTTAATGGTCCAGAAGTCAGTGCAATCAATACGGTGAAAGAGGCGCGCAACGCAACCGACGACAGCGCTGTAGTGCTAACCGGGCATATTGTTCAATCATTTGGTAACGAGACTTACTTGTTCAAAGACAACACTGGTGAGATCGAAGTAGAGATCGACAACGAAGATTGGATGGGTCAAGAAGTGACACCAAAAGATACCGTAATGATTCGAGGAGAGGTTGATTCAGATTGGACAACTACGCAAATAGACGTTGAGACCATTCAAAAACGTTAAGAAGTTGACTAATACCTCAACACAAATAACACAGCCACATTTTAGTGGCTGTGTTACGCAATAATCATGGAAAACGCTCGTTTAGCTAGTCAAGCAAGGGCAATCTTGCGGTACGACTAATCGTATACTCTTAGGCTGAACATCAAATCTAATGGTTCTCGAATGATAAGGTTCTCCATCTAAATTAAGAGGCAATGGATTCGGAAAATCTATCTCCAACCAGCTTGCTTTAGTGTACTTCACAAACTCTCCTTTCTCACTCGGGTTATTGATCTCGTCGATTACTTTAGGCAGCTCATGAGGTAAAAATGGGCGCACCAATGTTAGATCCATCATCCCATCATTAATCATCGCTTTTGGAGCTAACTCTTGCCCACCTCCAGCAAGGCGCCCATTACAAAACGCACCGAGCAACATTTCTCCCTGATACGCGCCACCTTCAATCTTTATTGTTCCGTCATATGGTTTAAAGCCAAGTGCTTTTATAACACCAGTTAACGTGTAAGCTCCGCCGCCAAGAAAGTTTTTGAGTTCAACAGGCGTTTCTGCTGTAACTTCTGCACCAAACCCTGCTGTTGCCACGTTAATAAAGCAGCGATCGTTCGCTTTGACGCAATCGACCAAAGCGGACTGCCCCTCAACAGCAAGAGATAAAGACGCCTTAATGGAATTAGGTACTTGAATAGCGGTAGCAAAGTCATTGGCGGTACCAAGGGGAATAATGGCTAACTCAGGGCGTTTTTCTTTGTCAATTTGAATAATCGCAGAAGCCGCCTCATTGACGGTCCCATCGCCACCAGCGACAACAATACGTTCAATGCCTTCATCAACCGCTTCTTTAACTAGCCGCGGCATGTCTTGAGATTCCCACGTCACACGCACCTGTACGTCGATGCCTTTTTCTCTCATTTTCATGATTGCATCTCTTAACTCTGGATTCCCAGCTTTTTTTCCGTTAAGGATGGCACGTATTGTCTTTTTCATTGCACTTCCTATTGGTTGATGACTTTTCCTGCTTGCTTAATCTGTGAACGTAACCACTGATGGGCGCTGTCGTTTGTGCGACTAGGATGCCAGATTGTACAAAGCTCATACATTTGTTCATCAAATGGCATTGATAAAGATTTAACATGATAGGTGTTATTGAACAAGTTGATCATCGACTCTGGCATTAAACCAATGTATTCACTACCACAAATAATTGGGAGCATTTCTAGTACGCCTGAGGCTCGATACTTAATCTTTCTCTTATCCAAGTCGACAATGTCATCGGCGTTTAACAAGCTCTTACGACTCTGCCACTGCGAAACCACTACGTGTTCTTCTTCAAAAAATTGTTCAGCCGTAATCTCGTCATTCAGGCGTGGATGCGCTTCGCTACATACCACCACCAAACGCTCCGTAAGTACAGTTTCCAGTTTTAACACCGTTCTTGCTCTTGGTGTGATATCAATGATCAAATCGTATCGTTGTAACCGCAGATCACTTTCAAAATCTTCCGTAAAAAGCGGATGTACTTCTAATGCAACATTTGGCGCCGACACACGGATTTGTTTCATGACTTGAGGTAGCAACTCAAAGCTTGCAACGGACACACAGGCAATAGAAAACACTCTATTCGACACTTTAGGGTCAAACTCACTAGAGGCCGATAATGTCGAAGTGAAATTTTGTACTGAAGCTAGAAGAGCAGGATAAATATCCATCGCAAACGAGGTAGGCTCGACACCTTTAACGCAACGATGAAACAATGGATCATCGTAGATATCACGTAGCCTTGCTAGCGCTTTACTCACCGCAGGCTGGGTGATGTTTAAACGCGCCGCCGCCCGAGACAAGTTACGCTCTTCATAGATGGCAGTGAAAATGGGAATAAGATTAAGGTCGGTCGGTTTCATGCTATTAAATTTTTCAAAAGTCACTTTCTCTATTTTAATCTAACAGCATGATCCTTCACGTAGCCAAGTGCAATAAATGGGCGGTATCGCTTGTTTTAATGAGTTTTAACTCAATTTTGACGCACTTCATTCACCACATAAACTGGCACCATAGTGCAACGTAAAGCTTGACTTAGGCTTTGCCTAGGTAAGGGGTAAGAAACTCGCTGACTTCCTCGCCGCACAAACCCGTTTCTACCTCTATACCTGCTTGTTTTAGAATCTCGATACCTCGACCACTGTTGCGCGGGTCGGGGTCCAATATGGCTACGACGACTTTGCTTATGCCGGATTTGACTAATGTCACCGCGCAAGCTGGCGTGCGACCAACAAACGAACACGGTTCCAGCGTAACGTATGCCGTCACCGATTCTAACGAGCCTTGATACGCATTCAGCGCTTCCACTTCCGCGTGATTGCCACCAATCGCTTGAGTATGACCTTCAGAAACGATTTGATTGTCTTTCACTAACACGCAGCCAACCGGCGGGTTGGGTTGACATTCAGGAAGCGCATTTTTGGACACTTCCAATGCGCGGCGCATAAACTCTTGGCTCATTTGAACTCTATTCTCTAATAAAAACGAGGCGCTATATTAGCGCCCCGTTTTATTCATTGTCATCTCTTCCAATGACTTTGTCCAGTTCTGGTAACGCTCGCGGAATACGGAATTTAAAGCGTTTTTGTTTGGTCTGGACTTTGCGCCACATCGACTTCAGTAAATGAGCGCTATTTTCACCATTTTGCATTCGCGACGCACTTTTTTGCCACGATTCACTCGTATCGGCTTTGGTCATTTCTAGCTCGGCCGTATTTAAACGCAATTGTTTGTACAATATGGTCCTTGCTTCAGACCAACGTTTAGCCTTTAACAAACGGTGGAACGTCAGCCATGCTGGTGTCGGTCTGTTGCGGTAGTAACGTTTAATGGCTACCAATGAAATAATCACAAAACCCAGCAACACAAGCGTGGAAACAATCCATTCAAAGTACGTTCTGATGAAGGACTTCAACGTGTGCTTCGCGGCAAAAGTTTTGCCCTCTAACATCACCGTTTCCACTTGCTGAGTCTTACTGTTCCACCAACGGAACTCATAATCCGACAGGGTTAATTCACCACCTTGTTGAATCACGTACACGCTCTCTTCTGTGCGTGTTGACTGGTAATCACCACGTGTTTGCGTATCTGTCAAACGGTGGGGTTGAGGATACGCTTGATAACGGGTTGTTGATTCTCCTTTCAACAAGTCTGGTAGCAATACAGATAGTGAATCTTGAGCCGAAATGGTGATTTTACGCGTGATTGCATCCCCAACTTTGAGTGACTCAGTGGAGGTATCCCACTCTTGCTTTACCTCTACATCTGTTGCAGAAAACCAAGGTGTCTCACCACTCAGCAGGCCCGATGGCAATACGGTTTTGAACTTAATCGGCTGGGTGTAAAGTGTGCCTGACACCTTCTCGCCGTCCGGCGCCGACACCTGAACGCCCACTGCGACAGGTGGAATCACAAAATCACCAGAAGCTTGAGGATACAAAGTCACTTCCCAGCGTTGACGCGACCAAGTTTGTCCCTCTTTTTGCTCAGTAAAGTTGGTTGCTAGTTGATTACGCTGTTTGGCGATAACATTGGGTATTTCAATATTGCCAATTCTCGTACCACCCGTAAACCAACGCGGCGTTGCCACTTCGATGGTTAAAATAACTTGCTCATTGACGCTAAAACTTGGTGTTTTCCGCTTCTCTCCAGCCGTTGGTTGTTTACCAACCCACGCTTGTAACTCAACACCATGCTCTCGTTGAACGTCACGAATATCTTGAGCCAACACACTACTGCTCAGGAGGAAACCGAAACAGATAACTAACCACAAGGGTAAAGCAAAGTGCGTAAAACGGTGGCTTTTCATCATTGCACCGCCTCCTCTGTATTTTCGTTCGCAGTAGAGGTTGATTCTCCGGTTTCTATTGAACGCAATTGAATCTGAAACTTCGCATTTAAGAAGTATTTAGGATCCGCTTCGACTCGCTTTAACCATTTGTCGGCTAATTCTTGGCTACCTAAGATGTCGTCTGCACTTAACGTCTCTTTAATCATCAACTCCGCTGACGTTTTTTCATCCGCCCCTTCTGCGGTTTGAGGGTTGTCGCCTAGCTCGGTTGACGCCTCTTGCTCTGTTCCGGCTTGACTTTCACTCATCTGATTTATCTCATCGACGATGCCAGCAATCACTTTCAAGTTGTGCTCAACATCAGGTCTTAACGACTCGCTCAACGTTGGCTTACTGGCTAGGGATTTTAACAAGTCACGAGCAGCCAAATATTCTCGCTGACGCGCCAATGCGCTCGCCGCATTGTAAAGACCGTAATCTCTAACCTCTTCGGACGGGTCGTTTTGCATTTCCAAAAACGCACTGTGCGCGAGCTCAAACTCGCTAGCGTAGTAGTACGCCGTGCCTTTACGTAATGGATCGACAAAGTGTTTTGCAGCTTCTAAATACGCTTGTTGGTTGAACAAACGCTGTCCTTGTTGATCTGGCGTTAGCCACAAATCCCACCACCATTGCGCCACCTTGTCGAAAGCCGTCACTTTTTGCACAACTTGTGGCTGCTCGGCTTTAACTGAAATGTTCTCGGCCAATGCACTTGTTGGCATCAATAACGTGCCGCTCACCATTACAATCACGCACCACTGCACTAACCACCCTTTTCTAAACCACAGCATCATGATCAGCGCGATTGGGAACAGAATTTGATACCCCATGTCTTTCCAAGGCATTGAAGATTCGCCATTAAGCTGCATATTGCGCTCAACGTATCGATTCAGTTGCTCGATATCACTATTATCGACGGTCACTTCCACCAATCGACCGTTAGCCTGACTAGCCAGTTCTTGTAGAGAATCCAAATCCATTGGGTTGTTACTCACAATGTCAGCATTCCCTGCCGCAAGAATTAACAGTTGATAAGATTTGCCCGAGAAATACGCTTGGTATTGCTCAATCGTGGCTGGATTAACGCCATCACTCACCAACAGAACGGTAGAGCCTGGTTGACCTTGCAATTGTTGGTCAATTAACGGCAAGGCTTTTTCGGCAAGCTTACCTTGCACGGGCATAATTTCTGGCGTAATGGCCGCCAAAAACGGGTCAAATACTTTACTGTCTTGAGTTATAGGCATCGCGACATGAGCACTGCCCGCAAACACGACTAACCCCGTTTTTCCGCCTTTTCGCACGGCTAGCAAATCGCGTATTTTCTGTTTGGAACGCTCAAGGCGGTTTGGTGGGAGATCTTTTTGCAGCATCGATTCGCTGTTATCAAGCACCACCAGCAGAGAGGCTTTATCTTCGCCAAAGGGGGAAGATTCACGTTGCCACGTTGGGCCTGCACAAATCACAATGGCGATGAACACAATCAGCATCAAGAGCTTAAGCGGCAGTTGCTTACGCCAACCTCGCTCACCTATCGTCAAAGCATTGCGTAAATGTTCGGGCAGAATATCCTTCCAGCTTGGCTTGCTTTCTTCTCGCCAGCGTAACCACACCAAGAAAAACATGGGGACCAAAGCCAGTAACCACAGTGGTCGAATAAAATGAAACTGCGTAAAGAATTGCGTCCAACTAAGAGAATCAAACATCGCTATCTCCTAATGATGATCGTGTAACAGCCCTTCTTTTGAGTGTTGCGACGCTGAACGCGAGCAAATGCATGATGACCACTAACGCCATCAAGTAATGATGAAGGCTTTGTTTTGGGCGGTATGTGGTGCTTTCGTAAAGTTGAGGTTCCAGTTTGCCAATTTCGTCGTAGGCAGCCGATAGTTCATCACGGTTGAGTGCTTCAAACGCTTCACCGCCGGATTCTTTCGCAATGCGATGAATCGTGTCCATATCCAACGCGGTTTCACCTATCGTTTCCGGATCGCCCATCGCAATGACGTGTACTCTCACGCCTTTGGCTTTCGCAACTTTCGCCGCATCAATCGGTTCAACAAAACTGCCCGTGTCGTTACCATCGGTTAATACAATCGCGACTTTTTCACGGTTTTGGTCTTGTTCTAAAGCACCACGCGACTGATCGCTTTGCTCAAAAACTTTAATCGCTAAGCCAATCGCATCACCAAGATGGGTACTCTGCCCTGCCATTGCCACATCGGTTTGGTTAAGCAGTTCGAGCCACACTTTTTGGTCTGCGGTAAATGGCGTTTGCACGAAAGCAGCATCACCAAAAAGCACCAAGCCTAATCGGTCACCTTTACGAGACTGAACAAACTCCGACAGCACTTCTTTTGCCGCATCAAGACGAGAAATTTTTTCGCCTGTACGTGAGGTGAAATCTGGCTCGGCCATGGAGCCCGAAAGATCCACCACCACCATCACATCGCGGCCTAAACTCTCGCGAACTTGAGGCTCGCCTAACACGGTGGGTTTTGCCATCGCACACACCACCAAAAGCCATGAAAGAATTAACGTTGCTCGTTGCCACCAACTCGGGGTCAACTGGCTTGCACCTTCTGATGGCGTCTCGCCAATCGCTTCCACCAGCTGACTAAAAAACGGCACTTTGATCGCCATTTGCTTAGTGCGATATGCGGGCACCAAGTAGTACACCACCAACGGCAAGGGCAAAACCAGAAACCACATTGGGTGAGCAAATTCAAAACCTGACAAACCAGTTATCGATGCAAGAAGATCATTCATGTTGACCTCCCTGATGTGCTTTGCGTTTCAATCGTGGTGATTTATTTGCCGCGCTTTTTTGAGCATCACAACGGTGCTCACTCACCCAGTTTTTCGCACGAGCAATAAGCGTTACTCGCTCTTCGTTGGTTAGCGTAACGCTTGGGTCAACAATACTTTGTAGCCAGCACTTTGAAAGCTCATCGTTAAAAACCATTTGCGAGTTTGCTTGAGAATCTTCGGTTTGCGGATACAGCGCATCGAGCTTGCGCAGAAAGGCGGTATCAAACAATTTCGCGTTGCGGCTATCAATATGAATCAGCACTACTTTAAGCACAGAGAACAATACTTTTGGCATGTCTTTGTCGCTCGATTTGATTTGCGAAATCGCCAGTAGAGCTTCTTTTCGGTAACGATTATGCCACCATTGCCGAGCCAATCGATATACGACATACACCAATGCAATGAGCACAACCGCCGCTAAAATTTTCCAGCCAATAGTTTGCGGGTACCAACTCACGCTAGATGGTACAGCCACATCATGCAGCTCTCTGAGTATGTAGGTACTCGGAGGCGTAGGAAGATCACTCATTTAACGCCCTCCTACCAGTTTTTGGAATTGTTTAATGTGCTCACCTGTCGTATCGAGTTCGATGTGCGGAAGGTGTTTCATCGCCATAAGTTGAGAGAGTGATTGACGCTGTAAGCTAGTTCGAGCCTCAAGCTTTGCGCTCGCAGCTTCTACCTTTGCGTTGCTGTCTAAATTGAGTTGATACTGCCCATCACCAACCACCCATTTCGATTTTGCCAAATCGTCTGGTAGCGCTTGTTCTAATGGGTCACTGACCATCACAGCAAGAACATCGTTGTGCTGTTGTAGCTGTTTAAGGTGATCAAGGTGGTGCTCCTCGCAGTCGCTCCAGTCGCTGATAAAAATCAAAGTGGATTGCTTGAGCTTCATGCGTTTAATAAGCTCAATCCATTGACTGAACGTTACTTTTTCGGAATTGCGGGAGTCCACATTGAGCGATTGATTGGCTTTAGCGAGACGTTTAAGTTGCGCCAGAAGATCGTTTTGCGAACGCTGTGCCTTGCTGTGAAACAACGCCTGCTGGGATGCGATGACAAAACCGACTCGGTCGCCATCTTTTAATACTCGCCACCCACACATCGCTGCGATCTCTGCCGCGACAACTGATTTCATTACTTGCGTCGAAGCAAAAAACATTGTGCTTCTCTGGTCGACACACACGATTACGTTGCGATCTTTTTCTTCTGTATAACTGCGTACATGCGGCTTACCCGTACGCATCGTAACTTTCCAATCAAGGTTACGAATATCGTCACCCAATTGGTAATGGCGCAGCTCTTCGAAGTTCAATCCACGACCGCGAAACAACGAATTGTGTCGGCCAGAGAGTACGCTACCCGCCTTTAGGTGAGGAAGTAAACTGAATGATTCTGCTTGTGCTTGCAGACGTACTAAACGAGCGTAATCGCAGTACAAACGGGGATCCATCCCCTGTGATTTTGGCGCAAGAGTTGGCTTAGCCATAATGCCTCCCACTTACCCAATTTCTACACAATCTAGCAGCTCTTGTACGACTCGTTGGTGATCGACTCCGTCTGCTAGTGCGTCGTAGGTCAAAGAAAAACGGTGGCCCAATACAGACGGAACCATGGCACGCACATCGTCAGGAGTCACATGGTCACGTCCTTGCATCCACGCATACGCACGAGCGCATTTGTCGAGTGCGATGGAAGCACGAGGACTAGAGCCAATCTCAATCCATTTTGCTAAGTTTGAATCGGCATAACGCTCTGGCTTACGAGTCGCCATCACTAACGCAACGATGTAGTTTTCCACTAGGTCCGATACCACGATGTTTGGTAACTGACGGCGCGCTTCTAGCACCACGTCTGGCTCAATGTGTTTTGGCGTAATAATTTCGCTGCTGGTTTCCGCACCCAATTCTTCACTGCGCACCAAACGAATGATGTCACGTTCGGCGTCATCTTCTGGATAATCGACGGTAACCTTCATGATAAAGCGGTCCATTTGCGCTTCTGGCAGTGGGTACGTGCCCTCTTGCTCTACTGGGTTTTGCGTTGCAAGCACCATAAATAAGTCCGGCAATACGTGAGTTTTATCGCCTACCGTGATTGTGCCTTCGGCCATGGCTTCAAGCAGTGCCGCTTGTACTTTGGCTGGTGCACGGTTGACCTCATCAGCAAGTACAATGCTGTTAAAAATTGGCCCTGGCTGAAAGTGTAGTTGCGGCTTGCCATCCAGCTCTTGATAAACCTCAGTACCCGTCACGTCAGATGGTAAAAGGTCCGGCGTAAACTGGATTCGACCAAAACTGGTGTTTAACAAGTTCGCCAACGATTTTACGGAACGTGTTTTTGCCGTTCCCGGTAAACCTTCTAGCAGAATATGCCCATTTGTTAATAACCCGATGACTAAAGCTCGAACCACGTGGCTTTGTCCAATGACGCTTTTTTCTGTTTGTTCGATGAGTTCTTTTATCGCTTGTTGTGCGTGGTTCATAGGATACCTTTTCAATGGTTTAAGCCGTCTTTTCGATAGTTAAGTATAAGAACAAATGAAATAACTTAAGGTTATATTCACTATGTTATCTTTGCGGTTCTTGAGATTGGAGAAGTTGTGCAAGACCAACCAACATCGGTAACGCATAATCAAAGAACATTTTGATTCCCGAACACAAATAGTTTAGACCACTCTCACCATTCGGCGTTTTGATCAAACGGTTTTTTGGGCACTCACCCCAACAATAAGGCAAGTAAGGGCATTGCTTACAATACGTCGGCAATGAATCGCGTTTTGCCATGCCAAAAGTATATTGTCTTGTAGAGAAGGCCATTTCATTCAGTGAGTGTTCATGAATGTTGGCGAGTTTGTATTCTGGATACACATAGTGGTCGCAACTGAACACGTCGCCATTGTGCTCAATCGCCAACCCTTTGCCACAAAACTCCGCCGTCACGCAAAGCTGAGACGGTTTCCCCATTACTTGCGCCACCGCGGTTTCAAACAGATTAACCAGCACACGGCCAAGATCGTTATTCACCCACTCTTCAAAGGTCGCCATTAAAAAGCGTCCCCAGTCTTCAGGATCGACTGACCAATCCGTTACAATCGACATTGGATGCCCCGGTTTAGCCAGATCACTGCCTTTGGTTGGGATCATCTGTTCGTTCCAAAACTGCGGCGCGGTTGTTTGGAAGTTGTTGGCTTCTACCACCGGCGCAAACTGAATATAAGTCACACCCAATTCTTGGGTTAAAAATCGATATACTTCAAGCGGGTATTTCGCATTGTGACGATTCACCGTGACCAACGCGTTGAATTTCACGCCATGCGCTTTGAGCTTATCTACCGCTTTCATCACGAGATCAAACGTTGGCTTACCGCTGCGGGTTTTGCGATATTTGTCGTGCAGCTCTCGTGGCCCATCAATCGACAAGCCAACTAGGAAGTTGTGCTCTTTTAAAAACGCACACCATTCATCGTTTAGCAAAATGCCGTTGGTCTGAAGGTCGTTTTCAATGCGAACGCCTTTCGGCTGATGTTTCTTTTGCAAAGCTACGACATTGCGGAAATAGTCCAACCCAAGCAGCGTCGGCTCCCCGCCCTGCCATGAGAATACAATTTCTTCGCCATCCTGACTTTCGATATAGCTTTTCACGAACGCTTCCAGTGTTGCGTCGTCCATTTTTGGCTGCTTTTCTTGGTGCAGTAGATTTTCTTTATGCAGATAAAAGCAGTACTGACAATCGATGTTGCACTTTGCTCCGCCTGGCTTTGCCATCACATGGAATCGACGGTCATACGCGCCCAGAACCGGCGCTTTAGACGCCGTTTTAAGAGGAACAATAGGCATAGTAGTAGAATGGCGAGGGGAAATCTTACTCATACGTTTCTCACTATTACATATACCCAAATAACCTCGTGAGCGCTGTACAGCAAAAGTGAAGCTATTTGGGTATATAGCGCTCCAAAAAGCGCTATATAATCTTAATTTACTTAGAAGACTTAGGTACGAACGAACCTGCTTCCATACGAGGAGGGAATTCTTTGAATGTACCCATCACCTCTTTCACTGTATCCATTGCTGGCATCATTAAGAATGAACGCTCGTACATCCAACGAGAATAACCCATGCCTTGATCGCCTCGTTCAAATGGATCAATGCTCAAGTCAAAGATCAGTGGCACACGAAGTTTAGTGAACGGCTTACGCCATACATCCATACCCGTTTCATTCTCTTGAATCATAAAGTGGAACTTGTACTTTCCTTGGCGCAATGCCACAAGATCGCCGTCGTCGCTCCAGTAAACGAACTCATTTCGTGCGGATTTGTCTGACTTACCCGTTAAATATGGCAGTTGGTTGTAACCGTCTAGGTGAACTTTGTAGTCCATATCGCCAACTTTTTTGCCTTTTAGCAGTTCGTCTTTAACTTTGGTATCACCTGCCGCAGCAACTAGTGTCGGGAAAAAGTCCTCTAATGACATCATGCCGTTGAATGTTTTACCTGCCTCAATTTTTCCAGGCCATTTAATCAACATTGGCACACGGAAACTCCCTTCCCAGCCAGTGTTTTTCTCTGAGCGGAACGGTGTCATCCCTGCATCCGGCCACAAATCAACCATAGGGCCGTTGTCAGTGGTGTAAACAATGATTGTATTGTCATCCACACCTAACTCTTTGATCTTGTTAAGTAGCTGACCGATTTGGTCATCGTGCTGCTTAACACCATCCGCGTAGAAACCGGCACCTGTTTTACCTCGGTATTCTTCAGGAACATGTGTGAAGTTGTGCATGCGAGTGGTGTTAAACCAAGTAAAGAACGGCTTGTCCGCTTTTACTTGCTTTTCTATGAAGCTCTCTGCGGCATCAAGAAACTCACCATCAACATTTTCCATACGCTTACGCGTTAGTGGACCGGTATCTTCGATTTTGCCGTCAGCGTAAGAATGGATAACGCCACGAGGGCCAAATTTCTTCTTGAACTCCGAATCTTTAGGGTAATCCACGTTCTCTGGCTCTTCTTCTGCGTTCAAATGGTATAGGTTGCCGAAGAATTCATCAAAACCGTGGTTGGTAGGAAGATGCTCGTCTCGGTCACCTAAATGGTTCTTACCAAATTGTCCGGTTGCGTAACCCATTTGTTTAAGCACGGTTGCAATCGTCGGATCTTTTTCCGAGATACCTTCCGGAGCGCCTGGTAAGCCCACTTTTGATAGACCTGTACGTTTTGGCATTTGACCAGTGATGAATGCAGAACGGCCTGCTGTCGAGCTTTGCTGTGCGTAGAAGTTAGTGAACTTCGCACCTTCTTTAGCAATGCTATCGATGTTTGGCGTGTTGTACGCCATCATGCCTTGGTTATAGGTACTAAGGTTCCAGTAACCAACATCATCACCAAAGATGACAAGAATGTTGGGTTTGTCCGCTGCATGTGCAACTGCAGATGCAGCGCCCAAAGCTAACGTACATGCGTTAAGTACGAGTTTTTTACTGCTCGTTTTGGTCGCATTTTTCATATTATCTCCAAGAGTTCGCTAGTGCGTAAAAATGGTATTCGCTTTTCAATACCATTGTTGATATAAGATAAAGCACTAATTTCAGGCGATAAATGCAGTCAAAATTAGTTAACCTATAAATTAAATTTATGAGTGGCGTTATGGACTTAAATTTGATCCAAACTTTTCTTGTTGTTGCGGAGTTTCAATCTTATACAAAAGCCGCGGAACAATTAGGGCTTACACAACCTGCTGTGAGCGCTGCAATAAAGCGTTTAGAGCAAGTCGTAGATAAGCAATTATTCGTTAAAAAAGGACGAGGGATCGCACTAACCTCCACCGCTTATCAATTACTGCCGCAATTCCAGCAAGCGGTTAATATTATTGACAATGCGATATCTGATAAAAATCATTTTGAAGTGTGTTGTTCGGAAATTTTGTTGCACATTATGGACCCGATAAAGAACACTATTTTTTATGAATCACCACCCGAAAAATTCCTATTATTTGAGCTGTTAAGACAACAAAAAGTCGATCTAGTAATCGATACGGTGATCACGAAAGATGCAGCGTTTATTATTGAAGATGCCTATGAGGAAGAAGCCGTGGTTATCTGTCGTGAGAACCATCCCCGTGTACACGGCACGCTCACAAAAGAGCAATTTTATGAGGAAACTCACTGTTTATTTTCAGGAAAATGGAACAACATGTCGGGGTTCGAGCAACTAGCAAAGGAAACAATTCAAGAAAGAAAAGTCGACTTGATCACATCTTCGCTAGCGGGCATGGCGCTGTATGTCGCCCAAAGAGACAGTTTAGGGATCGTGTCTCAATCTTTTGCAAACAAGTGGAGCAAAGCGCTCAAACTTCAAATTTTGCCCTGCCCCATTTCGATACGCTCTATCCCTTACAAGTTCGTTTACCATAAGCGAGAGGTAAACAACCCAGCCCACATCGCTCTACGTGAAAAAATCAAAGCCAACTTAACGGCAGCCCACTACGAACCAATTTGTTTATAAATCTTGTCAATTGAAGCGTTAGGCGTTTTCGTCATCAAGCTTTCTACAAACCTTAATAGATAGAATTTTACAGATAAAAAAAGAGGCTCACGTTAATGAGCCTCTTTCTAGATGTGGAACTTCACTTAGCTTTTCTTACTTATTTGGGTTCTCTTTTAGTTTCTCCATCACTTGATCGAGCGAGAAGCTTGCTGCTTTTTGCCTTGGTGGGAACTCTTTAAACGTTTCAAGGAATCTGCCAACGTAAGCTTGCGCAGGAACAAGCATGTAAGCACGGTCTAGCATCCAATCATAGTAAGTGTTAGAAGTGATATCAGCCACTTCGTAAGGATCCATACGCAAGTTGAAGATCTTAGGAACACGAAGTGTGGTGAATGGTTCAGCCCAAATACGCAACGTGCCTTTTGCTCGTTGCTCCATAAAGACCAGCTTCCATTTGTTATAACGAAGTGCAGTTAAGTCTCCATCATCTGAGAAGTAAAAAATTTCTTCACGTGGGGCCTTATCCTCTTTACCAGTCAAATATGGTAGGAAGTTATAGCCGTCTAGGTGAACTTTGAATTTCTTACCATTCGCACTATAACCTTTGAGCAATTTCTCTTTGATATTGTCATCACCCGCGGCAGCAACGAACGTTGGCATCCAGTCCATGTGATGCATGATATCATTCGAAACAGAGCCAGCTTTAATTTTACCCGGCCAACGTACCATCGCAGGAACTCGGTACGCACCTTCCCAGTTGGTATTTTTCTCTCCACGGAATGGCGTTGTGCCTGCATCTGGCCACGAGTTCATGTGTGGGCCATTATCGGTGGAGTAAAAGACGATTGTGTTGTCTTTAATACCCAAATCATCCACTTTTTTCAGCAGCTGACCTACATGATTATCATGCTCGACCATACCATCTGCATACTCGCTGATGCCTGTTTTTCCAGAGTTCTCTTCTTTCACATGAGTACGGAAGTGCATACGAGTTGCGTTCCACCAGACAAAGAAAGGTTTTTCAGCCTTGACTGCACGATCCATAAAGTCGAGTGCCGCATCTAACGTCTCTTCATCCACGGTTTCCATGCGCTTGCGGGTTAGAGGTCCTGTATCCTCAATTTTGCCATCAGCGTACGAACGGATAACGCCGCGCGGACCGAACTTTTTACGAAACTCAGGATCTTTAGGATAATCGACGTTTTCTGGCTCCTCCTCGGCGTTCAAGTGATAAAGGTTGCCAAAAAATTCATCGAAGCCGTGATTAGTAGGAAGGTGCTCATCTTTATCACCTAAGTGGTTTTTACCAAATTGCCCTGTCATATAGCCCATCGGCTTCAGCATTTCGGCAATGGTTGCGTCCTCTTCCTTCAAGCCAAGATCAGCACCTGGAAGCCCCACTTTACTCAAACCTGTTCTAAGAACGGTTTGGCCTGTAATGAAAGTAGAACGGCCCGCTGTACAAGATTGCTCACCGTAATAGTCAGTGAACATCATGCCTTCTTTGGCGATACTGTCTATATTTGGTGTTTTGTACCCCATCAAGCCAAACGTGTAAGCACTGAGATTGGACTGGCCAATATCATCACCCCAAATGACGAGAATATTTGGTTTCTCTGCTGCGATACTGCTACTTGTCGCACCGATTAAAGCGGCGGCAAGAATCGCTAATCGGCGTTTAACGCCATATTTCGCTGTCATATAAACCTCTGTGTGTATTAGAAAAGTGCTTCCTGCAACAGAATGTATAGTTCACAAATAGCGGATAAGCGAATTTACTAAATGAGAATTCTTTCTATCTTCGCCTAACATTACACCGTTATTTGTAGCTAATACGCACTCCAATAGCACTTTAGTTCAGAGCGCCATCGCACCATTCATCACTACTGTTAATCTCAAGTATTAAGATTGTCTACGCATATCACAGTGCTCATAAAGTACCTGATTGCTTTTATATAAATATTAATGATAATACGTTTTACTACTATTAATAATTAAGGTACCCGTGTGCTTGACTCCAAGGTTTCAAATGGAAAAACTTCCCAATGCCAACACAACGGCGTTCACCATAATGATGAGGAGCTATTACTAGATAAGCGCACTCACTCTGTGGTACTCAATTACTTGCCAAACAAGAAATCTGTTCAGTTAACAAGCATTCAATTTAAGCTGCTGCAAACTCTCACTCACCATCAAGATCAAGTACTTAGTAAGCATTTTCTTTACGAAACAGTACTAAAACGTGAATTTACTGAACATGATCGAGCACTCGATATGCACATGAGCAGAATGAGAAAGCGTCTAGTTCACGAAGGCGTTCCAACAGACAGAATTCAGACAGTCCACCGCCAGGGTTACATTTTCAAGCGCTCAGACAATCAACAGAAAAATTAACGCTAATTGGCCCAACTTTTGGTAATTGACCGCTTATTTTGCTTTAATTAATGCAAATTCGAATCACGTAAAATAACTCAATGAATTTGCGCTTAATTTTTACACTTTGCATTGCTACTTTGTTTGCCGGCTGTGCAACCTATGCTGGTCTTAACTATGACCAACTGTTTGGTCCACAGCTCGTGCGTGAACGCACAGTTGACGTGGAAACCCCTCAAGCAAACTTCTTCCAAAGCGAAGTTAAACCCATTATGGATAACCGCTGTGTCGTCTGCCACGCGTGCTACGATGCACCATGTCAACTTAAGCTCTCTTCTGTTGAGGGCATTGACCGTGGTGCGAGTAAAGCACTGGTATATGAAGGAACAAGACTCACAGCCGCAGCACCAACACGCTTATTCGAAGATGCAGAAACAACCCAAGAGTGGCGCGATGCGGGTTTTCATCCGGTTCTCAACGAACGTGATCAAAGCATGGCAGCCAACATTGATGCAGGCCTTATCGCACGTTTGCTACAACAAAAAGAGCGCCACCCATTGCCTGACCAAGTCCAGTTAGAAGGCTTTGACTTTTCGATAGACCGAGAGCAAACCTGTCCGACGATTGAAGAATACGAGCAATACGAAAAGGATAACCCGACCTGGGGAATGCCTTTTGGTATGCCAAACCTATCAAACAGTGAATACCACACACTCATGACTTGGTTGGAAAACGGCGCAATAATGAACGTTCACCGACCTGTTAGTGAGAAAGAGCAAGCGCAAATAGATAAGTACGAAGCATTACTTAACCACTCTGATTTGAAAAATCAGCTGATGGCTAGGTATATATATGAGCATTTATTTTTATCTCATCTCTACTTTTCGGAACTCGATGAAGATCCCCGATTCTTCACGCTCGTCCGCTCTGCTACACCACCAGGACAGCCCGTCAAACGTATTTCAACGCGTCGCCCGTACGATGATCCAGGGGTTGAACGTGTGTTTTATCGAATTATTCCAGAGCAAGGGACCATAGTAGATAAAACTCACATGCCATTCGCGTTAAACAAGCAACGCATAGAGAACTGGAAAACTTGGTTTATTGATGCTGATTACATGGTTAGTCAGCTACCGAGTTATGAACCAGAAGTTGCTGCAAACCCGATGACATCATTCATCGACCTTCCAGTGAAGTCGCGCTTTAAGTTCATGCTAGATAATGCACAAAATACAATAATGGCATACATCAAAGGCCCAGTTTGTCGTGGCCAACTGGCATTGAATGTTATCAATGATCGCTTTTGGGTGTTTTTCCTTGATCCAGATAAAGCAGACATCCCAGAAGTAAATGAGTTTTACCGATCTCAGGCTGATAATCTAAAACTACCGGCAGAGCAAGAAAGTAACACGCTACCTGTTACCAACTGGGTCAAGTACGCGCGTCAACAAGCTCGCTACCTAGAGGCTAAATCTGAGTTCACTAATAACTGGTTTAAAGAAGGTGAAAACCTATCCACCGATGTAATTTGGGATGGTAATGGCACCAACCATAATGCGGCATTAACGATATTCCGCCATTTTGATAGTGCTTCTGTTGTTCAAGGGTTAGTTGGTGAGCAGCCTAAAACAGTGTGGATTCTTGACTACGCGCTACTAGAGCGTATCCACTATTTGCTTGTTGCTGGGTTTGACGTTTACGGTAACTTCGGCCATCAGCTCATGACACGAATGTTTATGGACTTCTTGCGTCTAGAAGGCGAAAGTAACTTTATCTCGTTGTTACCCACCGATATGCGCCATGAACTTCAATCTAGCTGGTATAAAGATCAAAGCCCGCAGTTGAGTGACTTTTTACAACGAAATGTGAAGCCGTTTAACCAACCAACCAGCGTTCAGTATAAGAGTGACGATCCAAAAACGGAGTTGGTGGAGTTGTTGAGCGAACATGTTTCAGATGTGCTTCTGCCTCGCTACGAAATTCAAGACACGGCTCTTTCTGCGAGTAGTGAAAAGCAACTAAAACGTATTGACCACGTTCGTGGTGAAGGCCTAAAAACCGTTCCGCAAATCACTATGCTTATGGTGAGAAGTCAATCAGGGGAAGATGAACTGTTCACCTTACTTCACAACAATGCACACACAAACATCTCTAGCTTGTTTGATGAAGAAAGTAACCGTGACTTTGCTAACGATGATATGACCATTGTACGCGGCGTTGTGGGAAGCTACCCTGCGGCATTTTTCTCGATCAACGAAAACCAAGTAAAAGATTTTGTCGATCAATTTAGTGCCATCCAAAACGAGTCCGATTACGTTAAGTTATTGGATAATTTTGCGATTCGTAGAAGCTCAGAAAAATTCTGGTCATTTAGCGATCGTTTACACAATTGGTACCGTACAAAACAACCGATCGAATTTGGATTACTTGACTATAATCGTTTTGAGAATCGATGATGATTTAAGGGGGTTCTCATGGGTATCCGAGATAACATTGCCGCTCTTGAACAACAGATTTACGTTGCTTGTTCTGAGGGAGACTACGAAACGGTCAATATGCTTGAGCATCAACTCGAATACTTACGTGGCAAAGTGGAACATCCTTTTGATGATGACCCTTATGCCCTAGACACTCGATTCGAGTGGGAAGATGACATGACCGAATAGAAAAAACCTCCGGAAAGCCGGAGGTTTTTTTATTTTCAATGCTCGATGGATTACTTCGCCATTAACTCATCCAGAGCTTGAATTGATGCAGACACTTGAGAAACTAAATCATCTTTAGTCGCATTATAGGTATCTAGAGGTTGAGGCGCGGCTTCAATTGCTTGGCAAGCGTTCATTAGCGCAGTTAGTCCTAAACTTCCTGCACTGCCCTTTAATTTATGGGCAAGGTTCTTTACTTCTTTACTATCATTGTCCTCAGCAGACGCTTGCAGCTTGCTTAATACATCGGTGCTGGTGGCTCTAAACAGATTAATAATGTGCAACATCTTATCTCTGCCCAAGATTTTCATATCGGACTCAATCACGCTCGGATTAATGATAACCACATCGGGTTCCTTTGTTTTAGGTGCTTGAACGACCTTTAATTGTAGCTCTTGTTCTTGAGGCGAAATTTGATCAAACGGGGTACAGTCGGCATTTTGTGGCAACAACAACGGCTTTCCGTCTAGCGCATCCTGAATCAATGCCGCGAGTGCCTCTTTTGCCAATGGCTTAGGCAAGTATCCGTCAAAACCAGCGGCTAGATAGCGCTCAACTTCTTCCGCAAAAACGTGCGCAGACACTGCAATCATTGGCGTGACGGCAAGCGCTTTATTGGCCGGCTTATCACACTCAATCCGCTTTAAGCGTTGGATCAACTCAGTTCCATCACAATCAGGGAGGTTGATGTCGACCAAAGCGATATCAAAATCTTGTGTGCTGATCAGTTGCTCTGCTTGTGAGCCGTTTTCTGCCATCACGACTTGATGCCCCATGCTTTCTAGAAAACCTTCCGCGACCACTCGGTTGACTTCATTATCTTCTACCAGCAAGACCTTTGCTTTCACTTTGCAACGTGCGGTTGCCACGGTTCCTGTTTCAACAGGTTCGCTTTCCTCTAACGGAATAGAGAACCAGAATCGGCTACCATTTCCCTCTTCGGAATCGACTTCTAAAACACCGCCCATCGCTTCAATGATTCGCTTACTGATAGCAAGTCCAAGCCCCGTGCCTCCAGTTTGGCTCATCCCACCTTCAGCTTGCGTGAAGGCATCAAACAACGTTCTCTGGTATTTTTTGGCAATTCCTATTCCAGTGTCTGATACTTCAAATAGGACTTGCGACTCGTCCTCTGGGTTCAGGCTAACGTAGATATCAATTTCTCCTTCGTCAGTGAACTTAATCGCGTTACCAACAAGATTGTTCAGCACCTGACTGATTCTGGTGACATCCCCTTTCCAGTAGCGACTAACATCACTTTCAATATGGTAGGAGAACAGCAGCTTCTTCTCTTGTGCTCGACTGTTCATTAACTGGAAAGTGTCCTCCACCATTTGGTGTAAATCAAAGCCCATGTGACGAATTTCTAAATGCCCCGCTTCAATCTTGGAGTAATCCAGTACATCATTAAGGATCGCGAGCAACGTTTTACCACTACGATTAATGATTTCCGCATAACGCTTTTGAATTGGGTTGAGGCCTGAGTCAATCAACAAGCGTGCTGTCCCCAACACTCCGTTCATTGGCGTTCTTATCTCATGGCTCATCGTCGCCAAGAATGCCGATTTTGCTCGGCTCGCTTGCTCTGCTTGCTTGCGAGCTTTAGCGTGATTCAAAACCTCTTCATTCAAACGGCGGTTTGCTTGTTTTAACTGCGAAGTGCGCTGCTCAACGAGCTCTTCTAAATGCTCTTTATGCTCCTCAAGCTCTCGCTTGGCTTGAGCTTCACCCTCTGCTACCACTTTTAGTGCTTGCGCGGTATTACGAGCCGTGATGATGGCCTGCCCCATATGCGCCAACTCATCTTTGCCTTTCACTTCCAACTCAACCGCTAAGTTACCCTGCGCCACAGACAGCAACGCAGCGGAATATTCAGCTAACCGCTTCACAACAGAAAGGTACACCACACGCCATAAAATCAGCACCAATACAATCAAACCAACAATTGAAATAACGGTTAAAGACCACTGAGCGAATTTCAGTGTGCTGGTCAATTGGTCTACAGCGACGGTAGTGGTTTTGTTTGAATCATCAACCAATTTGTTGACCGTGCCATTAAGCTCTGAGAACAACTCTAATGTCTTTTGCATCAGTTGTTGTGACTGTTCGTTATTCTCGTATTGCTGCATCAGTATAGAAAATACGACCTGACGCTTACCAAGCTCTATGAGCAGTTGGCTCATTTGCTTAGAGCGCGTAGGATCTTCCACAGCGAGTACACGGCGTTGCATGATTTTGAGGTTGCTATCGAAATCACTTTGAACCTGTTGAATTCGCTCAATATTCGTTAATGTCCGAGCCTCTTCAATCTGATTCAACATTTTAAAGGCCAACAAGTGCAGTTCATGCAATCGCTCAGTCAGATCAAGATCGACCTCCACCAGTGCATCTAGCGCCTGATAAACTTGCGATTTTTTATTCGATTCTAATAAGTCATAAATATGCGTGACGTTAGCAACAGCAATGGTGCTTGTATTCTGAACTTGCGTACGAGTTAGTTGTTCTAGCTCTTCACTGAGCAGACGCATTTCTTCAACACGAGTATCTATCTCTTTTGCAAGCCACAGCTTTTTTTCAACCGAAACACCGAGTTCTGCCAAATTGTCGATAACGTTCTGGACGTTATTCTCTAAAGCTTCTAACAATTGAGAATCGAACGACTCACTCCCGAGCTCCTTGATGTGAGTGAGTAAAGACTCGAGCTGTTCGAACAGCACTCGCCCTGACTCCTTTCTTTCCTGCTCGTTTCTTGCGTTCGACAACATTTGTACAGACGAAATAATACGAGTACTCAACTCAGAGACTTGCCTCGCCTCAATCATGGCGGGAATCGCAGAATCCACGACATTTCTTTCGGTTTTGGCAACCAAAGAAAATCCAGACACACCAATAAGTGCCGATAACATGACCAGTATTGCCATCGCAATGAAAGACAACAAAAGTTTACGACCGATGCTTGCAGTTGCTAGCAGCATATTTTCATGACCTTAATGTTCGTGTTCAGCGACATATTACGTTATATTTTGCAGTGTTTACTTAATCTATGCCAACGAACTTCATTTCATGGTTAAAAATCAACACGCATTTCGCACATTTTTCAAACATTCTGCAGCCACTTTAACCCTAGTTGCTTCTTTGCCAGCGGTTGCCGCAGAGAAAGTATGTGCAATATACCCTCACCTAAAGGATTCATACTGGTTGTCAGTAAACTATGGAATGGTGTCCGAAGCGAAAAGAGAAGGTGTCGAGCTACGAGTCCTTGAAGCGGGCGGCTACCCAAACAAAACCCGTCAAGAACAACAACTCGCACTGTGTAACCAATGGGGAGCAGATGCGGTTATCCTTGGGACCGTGGACCCACAGGCTTACGAGCATTCACTTAAAAATTGGGTGGGGAATACTCCCGTTTTTGCTACTGTGAACCAACTCGACTTGGATGAAGAACAAAGTGAGTTGCTAAAAGGGACTGTCGGTGTTGACTGGCATTGGATGGGATACGAAGCGGGTCAATATTTGGCAGCTCGCCATCCAAAGGGGTCAGGAAAAACCAACATTGCCTTACTTTTGGGGCCGCGAACTCGTGGTGGTACGAAACCCGTTACTGCCGGATTTTATGAAGCGATACAAGGAAGTGATATCAACATTGTTGACTCATTTTGGGCAGACAACGACAAGGAGTTACAACGTAACCTAGTTCAACGTGTGATCGATATGGGAAATATAGATTACATTGTTGGCAGTGCAGTGGCGATTGAAGCGGCCATCAGTGAGCTGCGCAGTGCCGGCAAAGCTGAGGAGATCGGTTTAGTTTCTGTGTACTTAAGTCATGGTGTATATCGAGGCCTGTTACGTAACAAAGTACTCTTCGCACCAACAGATAAAATGGTGCAGCAAGGTCGGCTTTCCGTGATGCAAGCAACGCATTACTTAAGAGGTGAAGCTTATGACAAACATGCCTCACCAACCATCAAACCACTGACTCCGAAGACGCTTCATGACGACACGATCGAAGAATCGTTATCTCCGTCAGAATATAGGCCGACATTCCGTGTTAAGGCTGTTGATTGAAAGACCAAAAACGTGTTCTATTGAGTCACAACAATTTTAAAATCATACAAACGGAAACATCTTGATGCAAAAAACCATTCGTACCATGCCAACCCATAAACATGTGGCTTTGGTCGCTCACGACAACTGCAAACCTGAGCTACTTCGCTGGGTAAAAGAAAACAAAGAAAAGCTACAGAGTCACTTCCTTTACGCAACTGGCACGACAGGACACATGCTGAGTAAAGAAACTGGACTTGCGATCAAGAGCATGATCAGTGGTCCGATGGGCGGTGATCAACAACTAGGCGCTCTCATTTCAGAAGGCAAAATCGACGTTCTCGTTTTCTTTTGGGATCCACTGAATGCCGTACCTCACGACCCAGATGTTAAAGCGCTTCTTCGTATTGCTAGTGTTTGGAATATTCCTGTAGCAACGAACCGAGCCACAGCTAAGTTCCTGTTTAACTCCCCTCTTCTTGAGCAAGAAGTAGACATCGAAGTACCGGATTACGAAGCCTATCTTGCTGAGCGCATGTAAGCTTTGATGCCAACCAAATAAAGCAAGGGCGATACCAAGTATCGCCCTTGCTGTTTTTAACATTCTAAACGTTGCATTTAACGGGAAGTCACGATGGGATAGTCACCATTAACGAGCTCTTGAACGAATGCAGATCCCGCGCCAGTATGCGTGATCCAAACCTTCTCTTTCGCACGTGTAATCGCCACGTAAAATAGCCTGCGCTCTTCTGCGTAAGGGAATTTGTCTTTGGACTCCGTCAACGCACCATCAATGTGAATTTGCTTCTTCTTAGCGGGGAATTGCCCCTCATCCACAGAAAGAATAATCACAAAGTCAGCTTCGCGTCCTTTACTCGCATGGCAAGTCATAAAGCGAATATCGAGATTAGGGAAACGTCGCAACCAATCGTCGAACAAATCGGGCTTATGGTAATGGTTACGTCCTAGCAATAAAACTGACTTGGTTTGCTTGGCTTGCTGATTCAAGTGATCCAAGATCTTTTCCACTTGATTGCTCGGCGCGGTATGTACGCTCTTCTGCTTGCGTTGTTTGTGGCTGTTTAGTGTTTTCGGCAACTGCGATGGGTTTTGCTGCACGAATGTATTCGCTACATCACCAATCTGATTGTTGAAACGATAAGTTGTATCTAAGTGATGAACGGTAGAGTGAGCAAAGCGTTCTTTAAAGCCAGTGATAAGATCGACATCCGCTCCTGCAAACTGATAGATCGCTTGCCAATCGTCGCCAACAGCAAATAACGTGGCACCTGCTTGTTTCTGAGTGGATTCACACAGTGCTTCAATCAATGCCAGACGATCTGGAGAGATATCTTGATACTCATCGACCATAATAAAGCGCCATGGCGAGACAAACTTCCCTTTATTCACATAATCTGTCGCACGACTGATCATGGTTGGGAAATCCACTTGGTTGCTTTCTTTAAGCATTTTCTGCCACGCTGTAAAACATGGCCAGCATAAGGCGAGTTCACTATTTAAACGCGTATAGTCTTGGTGGTTTACGAGCTTTTCTTGTACTTGCTTTTTGGTCAACCCTACCGACGCTAAATGAGACAGCTGCGAATCTAGCCAAGCGATCAGTTTTGGATTTTCTGAATGGCTTCCTAACTCATCATCCCCTTTTAGGTACGCAATCGGCCATTTGTCTAAATGTTTTTGCCAACGTTTAAAGTTGGTGGGTGTCATCCAATGTTTTTTCAACCAGTCTACACACCATGCTGTTCGTTGATTTTCGTCCAACGCTAAAGGACTAATTTCGACAGGTTGCTGTTCGACTTGTTTAAGAATATACAAACCCAACTGATGGAATGTGTTTACGCGCACACCGTCTGCCGCCATGCCCACTTTATCTACTAAGCGTTCTTTCATTTCAGTCGCCGCATCACGACCGAACGCTAACATGAGAAGCTCTTCTGCTTGAGCTTGATGGCTTTGCAACAAATAGGCAACTCGTGCGGTTAAAACGCTGGTTTTGCCCGAGCCGGCCCCAGCAAGAACTAAGTTGTGGTCGTCGTTGAGCAATACCGCATATTGCTGGGATAAATTCAAAGGAGAGGATTCAATTTGATTAAACAGCACTTCCCAATTTGGACGTTCTGCTTCTAGCCAATCGCGATTACGCTCACCAAGCGCCTCAGAGGTATCAATGAGCCAAGGCTCTATTTGCGACATACGATTCGGCATTCGCATTTTGGCTTCTTCTAGGGTGGTTTTCATCTCGCTTAACTCTTGGTTAAGGCTTTCAACCCAGGAGACCACTTGAGAATGCGATAAGTAAGCAGGCAAGTGCTTTAGTTTGTAAAGCTCTTCTTCCCACTTAGGTAGATACTCAGCCAGTTTTCGGCACTGAGTGTTGTGCCACTCTTGATATTGACGAACGGCCTCAAGCGCGAACTTTCGGCATTGTGGCCACGGTAAACCTTGGACTAGCCAGCTTTGTTGTTTGCCTTCGTGTTCATGAGCAAAAAACTGTAAAGAGCTCCATAATAACCCACGCTTTACGCTAACTTTGCCATTCCAGATCGTAAAAGGAATATGTTCTTCACTGCCTATCGAGCTTAATAAAACACTGTTCTCTTTTATTTCGACGTGATGGTACTCATTTTGAATAAAAAACTGTGCTTTGCTAGTGGCAGTAAGCTGCATGAAACGTGCGCCTTTTAGTTTAGAAGTTGTCGATTTATATCATTTTAAGGCGCTAAATTGTAGCAACGGCGAGCTCCTAAGTAAGCTTCTTCTTCTATTCTTTAATAAAATTCACATTACTGTCGATTTAATAACCTAAAGCTGAGGTTATTTGAAGCTGGCTTTACAATCCTCAATACATGACCTGGCAGTTTTAATATAAGTCGATGACATCCCTGCTGATTTTATCAACAACCACGAATTTTTCTTAAAGTAAATCATAAACGCGCTATAGTGGGTCTGGTAGTATTCCCCCTGTTCTTCATCGGAAACATAAGGCGCATTGTGCAAGCAACTTCTAAATTTCGGCTATATTGGGCAAACAAGACGATAAATTACAGCGTTCTTATCCTTATTACCTTACTGGGTGTGGTTATCCCAACTTGGTACTTCGAGCAAAACACGCTGATAACGCCATTAATATTAGGTGTTATTGCTGCTGCTTTGGCTGAAAGTGATGACAGTTTCACTGGACGCATCAAGGCTCTGACTCTCACCTTTCTCTGTTTTGCGCTTGCTGCTTTTTCAATTGAAATCTTGTTCGATACCCCTTGGGCTTTTGCGTTGGGATTATTTATCTCAACCTTCGGCTTCATCATTCTTGGAGCGATAGGTCCTAAGTACGCGAGTATTGCTTTTGGTTCGTTGCTGATCGCTATTTATACTATGCTTGGCGCACATGAAAGCACCAACATTTGGTTTCAGCCACTACTGCTTTTAACTGGTGCCGCCTGGTATTACTTCATGTCCATGATTTGGCAGATATTTTGGCCTCTTCAACCGGTGCAACAAAGCTTAGCCAATGTGTTCTTCCAAATGGCGAATTATCTTGATGCGAAAGCCAAGCTTTTTCACCCTGTGACCAACTTGACGCCACAACCGCTGCGGATTGAAGCTGCAAAATGCAATGCTGCCACGGTTACGGCACTAAACGCTTGTAAAACCACATTACTTAACCGATCGAAACGGGGTCACATTGATGGGCCTAGTGACCGATTTTTAAATATTTATTTCATCGCTCAAGACATTCACGAACGCGTCAGTTCTAGCCATTATCGCTATCAGGATTTAGCGACCGAATTTGAACGTTCTGATGTGCTGTTTCGTTTTAAATATCTTTTGGAGTCTCAAGCCCAAGCGTGTCGTGATATTGCACTAGCCATTCAGCTAGGAAATGAATACTCCCATACCGATCAATCTATTCTGGCATTAGCTGAAGTACAAAACTCTCTTGCTTATCTAGAAGAACAAAAGCAAGGGCACTGGAAACGTCTGCTGATGCAGTTAACATATTTATTCAATAACTTAGCGACGGTAGAAAAACAACTTAATAACATTAACAACCCAGATGTTGAAGGCCTCGAAGAAGATACCCTCGCCGATACCAACCCACACACGCTAAAAGCGATGTGGCAGCGTATATCAGCAAATTTACACAAAGATTCGATGCTGTTTCGGCATGCATTACGTATGTCAATTGCCTTAACGATTGGCTATGGAATCATTCAAATATTCAACATCGACCGAGGTTACTGGATACTCTTAACCACTTTATTCGTATGCCAACCGAACTACAGTGCCACTCGCCAAAAATTGACGGCAAGAGTAATAGGTACATTAGCTGGTTTGTTGATTGGTGTACCATTGCTGACTTTTTTCCCTTCTCAAGAAAGCCAGTTAGTATTTATCGTTATCTCTGGTGTGATGTTTTTCGCCTTCCGGATGAACAACTATGGGTACGCGACTGGTTTTATTACACTGCTCGTCCTCTTCTTATTTAATCAACTAGGTGAAGGTTACGCAGTTGTCCTTCCTCGACTAGCAGATACCCTCATCGGGTGTGTGCTTGCAGTAGGAGCAGTATTAGTTATTTTGCCCGACTGGCAGTCGAGAAGGCTTCACAAAGTTATGTCGGATGCGATAGAGGCGAACAAGCAGTATCTCGATCAGATCATTGGTCAGTATAGAATCGGCAAGAAAGACAATTTGAGCTACCGTATCGCTCGCCGCCAGGCCCATAATAATGATGCCTCACTCTCTTCTGCGATTAGTACGATGCTGGCGGAGCCTGGCAAATATCGCGCAGCTGTTGATGAAAGTTTTCGCTTCCTAACGTTAAATCACGCAATGTTGAACTATATTTCTGCATTAGGCGCGCACAGAACTCGCATCGAAGATGAGTCAATTCATAAACTCGTTTTAGATGCTCACCGTTGTATTCATCAGCATCTGGATGTACTTCATAAACAGCTTCACCAGCATTGTGAGGAGTGTGACCTATCTAATATTGATGATGCTGGACTCGAGCAACGCTTAAACGAATGGCGCGATGAAGACGACAGCTCTGCCCGCATGGTATTGCAGCAACTTCATCTTATCTATCGCATGCTCCCAGAGCTTCATTCACTTGCTAGTAAGTTTGCCGTCAGGGTAAGTTAGTAACATTCAAACCATATGTAAGAGGGAAGCGCTATATCGCTTCCCTTTTTCTTTTTACGCTTCCATCTACCCCAAAGTGGGTAATTATGTACCTTCTTAGGAAAAATCTGACGTATCACTTAACACACCTTGACAATATTCGGACAAAAAGCAATCGATCAAATTCTAATCTATTTTGGTTGAATAAATATGTTGTATCCAAAGGATGAAGAATTTCGGGCAACGACGGATAAACCGAATCACGACGAAGGTATTGAGATGAACGCACAACAATTTAATGAACTTAAACAAAAGCTCAGTGATTTAACGGCAAGTCAGTTAAAGTCATTACAAGGTGAGATCAGCGTGAAACTAAATAAAGCGCAAAAACCGGTTCTATCTGGTGAAGAAAGAGAAATGCTTGCCAAACTGTTTGCCTAATCAAGTCATTGATATAAAACACTTGAACGTTTTATAAACTCCACCTATGCTCTCACTATCATAATGTTGGGAGTAGTGATATGCCTGTATCAGGAATTCAATCTGGACACCACATCGTTCAGATGTCACAACAAATGGCCGAGAAAGCTGCACATGGCATTTACAATAATGTAAGTAAGGTAAAAGAAGAGCTTTCTGATCACAACATCGATTTAGCTGCGGTTGCGGATGTCGCAATAACAGCCTCAACACCTAGCCTTCCCTCTCAAAAAGTTGAATCTCTCATCAACCTAGCACAAGCCGCTGGTTATAACCGAGTTGGCGCGTCTGTCATAGAGAAAAACAATGAAATCATTGGCAGCTTGCTAGACATCCACGTTTAGGCGATTTAACGTCAAATTATCGCTATTTTAATTTCCAACTATCACTATAACGTCGTAACAAGATAACCCCTTTGCTTCGCTCTTTCTTTCTATTTCGATTCAAATATCTCCTGTTTAAAAT
The DNA here is from genome assembly GCF_030248655.1 of Vibrio sp. D431a. Lineage (NCBI taxonomy): Bacteria > Pseudomonadati > Pseudomonadota > Gammaproteobacteria > Vibrionales > Vibrionaceae > Vibrio > Vibrio sp. D431a. The sequence continues at coordinate 37,381 of NZ_JAHGAP010000029.1, forward strand.
CAAGCTTTCCCGAAAAAAATGGGCGGCTTATCAGAGCCGCCCATTTTTGTGTTGTATACAGGTTTATCCGTTATCAATAACACCGTTGTTCAGCAATGACTCTACAATCTCGTTGGAGCTGAGACCGTTGAAGTCGATTGAAGTACCTAAGTTTTCCACGACAATAGTCTGCTGAACATTTGCATCCGTCGTAATGTTCAGAGAAACACTTTCCGTCGATGCATCGTAGTCTGCTGAAATGTGACCAAGCAGATCATCCATGTCGATCATTGAGTTATTGAGATCAGAGATAACTTCACGTAAATCGATACTGTCTTCGTTAACAGTGAAGTCAGTAATGGTATCCACTGCCCCTTCATCAACGGAATCTACCGTCCACTTGAAGATATCGCTGCCGTCTCCACCCGTTAAGATATCTGAACCTAAGCCACCGATAAGCACGTCATCACCATCACCACCCAGAATAACGTCGTCACCGTCTCCACCAATCAAGTTGATACCTGTGTCTCCGCCGACTAAATAGCTGTCGTCCACTGCGGTTGACTGGTCAATATCGTCGCTATCACTACTCACATCCAAACTAATTTGGACAGGTGAAGACTGCGCTTCATCGCCATTAGATTCCGTTGATATCGCCGTAAGCGAAATATCGTAAGAACCGACATCAATACCACTGTTAGTATCTGTTGCGACAATTTCTAGCGTATCAATTTCATCGCTTGGTACTGTCCAAGTGGTACCATCGAAGCTAATGCCTGATGGAGAAACGCCACTTGTTACCTCAGCACTAGCTGGTACGCCCGTTAGCTCCAAAGACAGCACCTCGTCAATATCAGTAAGCGCCGCCATGATTCCGACAATCGCTAAACCTTGACTGCTCGCGGTTTGGCTAGCCGCAATTTGACGAATGTAATTAAACTGAGGATTTATACTCAATGTAGGTGCATCAGCTACAGGTGTCACATTGATAGTGAAATCTTGATTCGCTTCCAATGCGGTACCCGCATTTTCGAAGTACACGCCGTTGTCTTCGACTTTCACCGATAAAGTGATTGAAGCTGCGTTGACATCTCCTGCATCCACAAATACACCCTCAGAAGCGTCTGTTGCTCCAAGAACGGAGTTAATATTATCTGGTGTGCCCATTAGGGTTATTTCACCAGCCATCCCCGCCCCAACAGTCACACCACTACCTGCTGGCGGCTCGACACGAAGGTCGCCCTCGGTAACTGTAAGAGTCACCGTCATGATTTCATTCGCCTGCGCACCAGTGAAGTCGATGTCACTTACACTAATACCCGTTATTTTCTGGCCATCGGCTTCGTTGATCGTATCCGTTACCGATGCTGCAGTGATTTCAGGTGCGTCATTGGTCGCTTCAACATTCAACACTGCTGTGCCCGCGATTGTAATTGGGTCTGGAGCGCCGTTAGTGGTTCCGTCATCTGTGATTTCATAAGTGAAATTAACGTCACCAAAGAAATCTGCTGCGGGTTCAAACGTCCACTCTGTCGCACTCACTTGAGTCAGCGTGCCGGAAGCTGGGTCCACTAACGCAACATTATCGACGGTCAAGTTGTCTGACTCAGGATCACTTGCGTTGCTCAGCAACTCAGTAGTCGTAATAGTTACCGAACCACCATCTTCTTCGGTACTACTCAACGTTACCTCTGATGTTACCGGTGCATCGTTCACCTCAGTGACTTCGAAGGTCGCCGTTCCTGACACCGTTTGAGGATCAGAAACACCGTTCGTTGTACCGTTGTCGGTAATGTCGTAGGTCAGATCGACCTTGCCGTTGTAGCCAGGCGCAGGAGTAAATGACCATGTACCTGTTACGTTGTCGAAATCCAATGTGCCGCTGCTTGGGTCAACCAACTGGACATTACTCACCATCAAGGTGTCGTTTTCAATGTCAGAAGCATTCGCTAACAAATCAGCTTGGGTAATTTCAACCGCCGTACTGTCTTCTGCGATATCAGAAAGTACCACTTCAGACGTCGTTGGAGCATCATTGACTTCCGTTACGTTGAACGATGCGTTGCCGTTAACCGATTTAGGATCGGATGCACCACTTGTCGTGCCATCATCTGTAATGGTGTACGTGATTTCAACTGGACCGTTGTAATCTGGTGCTGGGGTAAATTCCCACTCTCCCGTACCACTGTTGAAAGTAATGCTACCCGAATTCGGATCCGTTAACTGAACATTGCTGACCGTGAGGTTATCGTTCTCTACGTCTGTCGCATTCGCAATAAGATCCGCTTCAGAGATGGAGAACACACCACTATCTTCTTCAATATCCGGTAGCGTCACTGGCGTAGTTTCTGGGGTATCATTCACCGCTGTCACTTCAATATTGAAGCTGCTGCTGTTGGTATTTAGGGTGTCATCTACCCCACCAATTACGATACCTTCATTACCTTGGTCATCGACTGTCACGTCCACCTGAACGTCACCAAAGAAGTTCAGGTCTGGATTAAACTCAATCAGACCGTCTGCAATGGCATTGTTTAGATCGGCCACTGTACCTTTCAGTTCAACGGAGTCCGTACCATCACCGCTCACGGTTAGGTTGTAAGTAGCGATGAGCGTTGGATTAAGCTCCAAGATACCGCTGTCGACGTTCACATTGAGTACATATTCAGCATTCGGATCATCGAGTACGGCATCAATATCGGTAATGCTGAAACCATCAAGCAGCATTGGCGTATCTTCTGGTGTTTCCACATCCACGGTATTGACGAACTCTGGACGATCGTTCACTGCTTCAACATCAACAGTGACATCAAACTCCTCTGCGGAGCCCAAGCTTTGACTGCCATCGAGCCCAGTATCAACGGCTTGCACTTTGAAATGCAGCGAACCATCCCATGAGTTATCGTTGCGATCCCCAGAATTAAACACCACTTGATCCAAGTCTTGAGCATTGATTTCTAAGACAAAAATGCCGCCGCCTTGGTCAGTAAACACTGTCCCATCAGGTAATGAAACACTCGCCCCATCAGGGACATTGGAGACCTCAACTCTCAGCGTCTCTGGATCATTTTCCTGGTAGTTTGCACCATCTCCGATGGACTCTTTGTTATCAACCACTAACGCATTTACATTAATAACAATGTCTTCGCCCTCATTACCTGCAGCCGAAGTATCGGGATTCACATCAACATCATCACCAATAGGATTGACAATAAGCGTAAAGTTGTTGTTTCGTTCCGTTGGAACTTGTAGCAACTCCTCTTGAATGAAGACCGTAATACCTATCTCAGCCTCGCCACTAAAGTGTTTTGGCGGTTTAATTTGGATGTCACTCAGGTCAATGGACGTCTGAGTGAGATCTTTTAGTTGAATACTCCATTCGCCCCCACCGTTGTTCTTAACAACATAATCAGAGGAATTGGATTTAACGATAAAGTCATCAGGAAGCCCCGTTAACTTGAGTGAAACGAAACTCTCAGAACCGTCATTATCGTTCAGGCTGATCGAAACACCAGAGCCCGATTGATTCAGCGAAATTAAAGTATCTTCGTCACCAATCACCGTGATTGGCTGCGTCGGATCGGCACCTGTAATGGTAATGTCATCAACGACTGGCGTAACTTCAAATGTGACATCGTCAGTGAAGGTTCTCACATCTATATTATCGCCAGAGTTATTCAAGATAGACTGATCAAACACAGCTTCATCAGTAATTTCTCCCTCGATATTAATCTTGACGGTATTTTGGCCACTACCTACGGGGTAATTTTCTTTTGGCTTAAACAGAACATTGTCAAGCGCACCAGCTAAAATCTCAGCTTCATTAAACTCAATACTGGTTCCTAAGCTGTTACCATTGGCATCAACAAACTCACCTAATGTTGTGTCATCAAGCTCTAACTTGATGTTCGTTAGTGTTTCTCGACCACCTTGAGTGTTGTTAAATTGATCGGCAAAATCAACACTCAAGTTAAGTTGGATTAAGCCATCTTCGTAACCAACACCATCCGCCGTGGGAACGTCGTTATTTAGATCAGTTACAGGTTGTTTGTTTGCATCCAAGCCGAAAGTACCGACGATATCTACTCTTACATTTGGTGTGACATCGCTATCCAACGGCTGATCCCCGGCTGAACTCGGAACGTCTGCAACCGGTAAAACCTGAACTGGAAACTGGACATTATTTTCTTTTTCATCACCGGACTCAGTGTCTTTAGTGACAAACCGAATTGGTAATTCGAAATCACCTGCGTAATCTTCTGCCAAGTGCATCGTCAAGCCATCAAGGCCAGTAATATTTCCACTCGCATCGATATGGGCTTGGAACACGTATTTACCATTGACAAAATCAACATCCGTCCCCGTGATCACCAAACCAGGAGGAATGCCAGGAGCTGTCGGGTCGACGATAATAGTTAAGACATCTTCCACACCATCTGCATTAATCGCATCGACTTTCGACGTCAACTGAGCACCAAGGTTAATAGAATTGTCTTCCAACGCTTGAATTTGGACATCATCAGCCACCTGAATCTCTGCCGCTACACTCATTTTCGGTGTGAGGACGGTTGGAAACTCTAGTGTCACATCCGTTTGACGCACGACCGTCGCATCTTTTTCGTTGCCCAAATCTTCGCCCAAATCATTTACTTCTGCGTAAATGGTTAAGCCAATTTGAGAGAGACCACCGTTATCGCCATCGTCACTGTCATCGTTTGGTGTTAAATCAAGTCCAGACGGCGCTTTAATTGAGAAGTTGTCTTCATTGGTTACTGTCCAACGACCTCCACCTTCATTTAGTGCACCGACGATAACCAATTGGTTGAGGATCTCAGGGTCCACATTGTGAAATTGAACAACAAGTTGAGTCACCACTTCATCTGAAGACACATCAAACTCTTGATATTTAATGATATGAGCACCAGATTCGCCCCCCATAGAAGTGTTGATCGTAAAGTCAATGTTACCTTGATCGTCTGACTTCACGATATCGGTAGCACCACCACCACTTTCAGTGACAAGCAGACGGGTTTGGTCATCTATTGCCCCCGTTTTATCCTCTGGCTCAACGATTGGATTAACTTGGACATTCACCGTACCATTGATGGTTTTCTCAGCGATACCTTCACCGGGATTCGAAGCGTCAACATATTCATGGTCAATCTCTTTCACAGTGACGGTCGTGGTCAAGTCAAAGTCAGTACTTGAATCCTGCTCCAACTGGACTTGAACATAGCCACTTTGAGAGATTTTAGCGGAAAAATCTTGCTCTGATTCACCGGCTTGCGGTGAAAGCGTTAGTGTTCCAGAAACAAGCGTTTGTGCCACACCATCTACATAGACCGTGCTGCCTGGAGGAAATCCAGAGATGGTTACATCACTAAAGAATTCATCGGTATCAGGGCTTTGTACGAGCGTCGGTTTCCAATCGATGTCAAAGCGCGTATCTTCATCTCCCTCAGATCGAACAACGTAGTTATCTTGAGCGTCAATAACGGGTTCGACCTTGATCCTTACCTCTCTTTCAATCACACGACTATGACCATCATTTTCGGTAACAATGATCGTCCCTGTAATCGCAATGTTTTCGGTTGAAGAGGCTTCTGGAATAATTTGAATACCGGAATTAAAATTCAGCCCAGTGATGTTTGCTTCGTAAATCGGTTGACCGTTACCATCATAGCCAACAAAGGTGAGGTCAACGCTTGAACCGTCTGAATCTACGACACGAACACCATCGGGGATGTTGGACAGGATAACAGTAATGGCTTCTGAATCATCCAGAGGTCTATCGGCAACTTCACCTGATACAACCGAGAAGTTGAGGTTTACAACACCATTCTCTTCAATAGTCGTCTCTATCCCGGCCACATCTCCGTCTACGAATCGGTTCCAAACGTTCCCCGCGTCAATTAATACCGTGTCTGGTATGTCAGCAACACCTTTTACACCAACGATGACAGTCTTACTGCCCAGTGACAACACATCTTCTGTCGTACCGGTAGACAATGATGCTGTGTCTTTCACAATGCCTTCGACATTGAAAGTAAAGTCATCATTGCTGTGCAACGGAGGAAGAACTTCGACGTTCGCTAATTCAGACTCTGGCACTTCGTAATAAAGTACATTGCCGCCTGAGTCGGTCACTTCTACTATCTGACTTGGGTTTGCTGAGTCCAGCCACACCAAAGTAACCCCATCAATTGAGAAGTTAGAAATGCGCACAAATAACGCTTCAGAACCATCTAAGTCCGCTGATGGTTTCATGGTGATCACTTCACTTAATTGGAGTGGGTCGTGATCAGTGACAGGGTCTACCGTATTTTGAGTTCGAGCATTATCCTCAAACACATTAATTCGGTTTACAGTAAAACTACCTTTATCCGCAACTGGGTTTACATCAATAATGATGGTTTCGGTTTCTGAGCGAGCGGTATCTTTCCCAAGCAGTGGATTGTTGTTTTCCGTCGTAATAGCGGTGACATCAATTCTGATTTCGCCCGAGAAGTTATCTATCGGATCAACTTGAACTTCATCAATTCGGCTTGCATCCACCAGATAAACACCACTGGATTTTGGTATCGCACTACCATCTGAATAGACTAACTCTGCGTTACCTTCTCCTTGTGTAAAGACAAGCTCGTACACAATGCCTTCAGGGTTACTAGTGTCTTGGGTTTCAGCCGTGATGTTAAGTGCGACATTGTTTCCATCTTCATCAACCGAGTAGTTAAATTCGCTGCTTGCCGTCCACGTTGCAATATCTGCAACGGCAGCAACTTCAATGTCTAAACGACCATTAATCGTATGATCTGGCGTACCATTGTTAAGAATTTCCACGCGGATACGAGGATCGATACCAGAAGGATCGGTTGATGTATGACGATCTGGTACGAAGTACAAGTTATCTAGCGAGACAAGCTCACCATTGAATGACTGCTCAACATTTGATGCGTCGAGAACAACCGTATTGCCCACAGATGTTAATTCAATGTAGTTGCCACTGCCGTCTCTGTAGTAGAACGTACCGTTGTGAGTATCAGCATCTCGAATAGTGATGTCACCTAAGCTCTCGTTACGGTCGATATCGTGTAAATTGATAACCAAGTCGACTTTCGCAGGGCTAACATCCAGCGTCGACAAGTTGTCCTGAGTATTTGCAGAGTCAACGCCCACAACGACACCATCACGCCCTTGGTCTTCGAACGCAGTAACGGTAGACGTGTCAATTTGCGCATTGCGGTCTCTTATCGAGATATCCACATCGGCATCTGCGATATCGCCATCACCATCGGTTGCAACAACGTTGATGGTGAAATCAATCGAGTCGGTTTCGGTATGGTCAAGGTCGTCATTCGGACGGAATGACACACTGCCATCGGTTCGAACAACCAAACGACCGATTTCAGTATCCACTCCGTCAAGAACCTTGTGAACAAATACGACTTGGTCGCTGCCGTTCAAATCGACAGAATCAGAATCAACACCGTTTTGCTTAAAGTAAATGCCTGAATCATCAGCCGAGAATGAAGTCACTTGTGCGCCGTCAGCACCAAGGTCATCATCCCCCTCTACAGGGTCTCGGAATAAACGAACCGTGCGGCTGCCTTGCCCCTCAACACGCGAAATAGATGCATCGTGCAAGGTTGGAACATCATCGGTAATCGTCACTGGTAAGTTAATACCTGCCGTATCACCATCGACATCGGTCGCAAAGACTGGGAGATCAAGTATGAGTGTATCTTCGCCTTGAGTTGAGTGATCTAGCGCACCCTCAAGCGTAAACTTGTAAGAGCCGTCAGCGTTCAAAACTAGTGTGAACACTGAGTTACCATCAGGTGTTTGACCTTGATAAGTAAAGTTGTTGTTGCTTACCGCGGTTTGAACTAACGTCACCGCAAAACCACCTGAAGTTACTCCTGGTATCGGGTTAGAAGTAAGATCCAGCTGATAAGAGACAACGGTATCTGCCCCTTCCACCGTATCGAAATTGCCCGTTGCTTCTAGGCTGTCTTTGTTGGTTGCCTGAGAGCCGTTGGCAAGGTCATCCTCATCAACAGCCAAAGCATCTGCTGATTTAATTTCGGGAATGTCATCAACTACGGTAATTGGAAGATTCAGTGATGATGACGTGTCACCATCAAAGTCTGTTACTGTAATTGGAATATCAATGACAAGGTTGTTTTCACCTTGAACAGCGTCATGGTCGATTGGTCCCAACAGCTCAAATTGGTAGCTGTCATTATTCGCATCAAGAGACAGCGTGAAGATCTTAGTTGATGTGCCAGTAATAACCGCTTCGTAACTGGTTATTCCACCATTCGTGCTTACTAGATTCAACTCGATGCTGCTGCCGTTCGACGTTAAACCAGACACGACTGCATCGAGGTCTGAAACTTGGTAGCTGACAATCTTGTCTGCACCAGCAACGACCTCAAATCCGCCGTTCAATACCGTTGAATCACTACTTGTCGTGTCAGAGCCACCGGAAAGATCATCTTCATCAACGGTTTGTTGGCTAGAGTCTGTCACTTTCACAATAGCTGGGACATCGTCCACCACGGTGATCGGCAAGGTGATGTTATTGGACACATCGCCATCAAAATCAGTCGCGTTGACTGGGAAGTTAATGACCAACGAGTTTTCATCGTTACCCGCAGGATGATCAAGTGCACCCAACAGTTCAAATTCATAACTGTCTGCTGAACCATTTAGCGTCAGTTTAAAGACGGTGTCCGTCGTACCTTGTACATAAGCTCGGTACTCAATCACACCGTTTGAATTTGAAAACTCAACCAACTCAAGCGGTTGACCACCTGAGGTAAGGCCAGAAACAGGCGATGTTAAACTATCCAACTGGAAGCTAACGATAGAGTCGGCACCATCAGTAACGTCAAAGTTGCCACCAATGATATTGGATTCTGGCGTGTCGTCCGAACCTTGGCTTGGAATATCATCCTCATCCACAGACAAGGTACTACCAGAGCTAATAGCATCAATGGTTGGTTTGTCATCTACGATCGTAACTGGCAAGGTCGCAGTGATGGTATCGTTGTCGCCATCCGTGATCTTCACAGGTAGATTCAACAAAATCTCATCAGAGTTAACCGCGTGATCTAACTGACCAGATAACTCAAAGTCGTATTTACCATCTTGATGAAGTGTCAACGTGAAGACCGTCACTCCACCCGGAGTTTGTCCCACGTAAACAAGCGCGTCAGCAGTTGAAGCGCCAACGTCTTGAGAAAGTGTTACCTCTTCTCCACCCGATTTCAGGTTCGGAATAGGATTTGAGCTCAGATCCAATTCGAAAGCATCAATACCATCTGCGCTAGTGACTTCGAATTCACCTGATACCGTTAACGGCTCTTTAGTGCCATCAGAACCAAGAGGTAAGTCATCTTCGTCGACACGTAGACTTTCAATATTGGTAACAACTGGAACATCGTCCACAACGGTAATTGGCAATGTGAAGGCTGGTGAAGTATCACCATCATTATCTGTCGCCGTCACAGGGAGGTTAATAACAATCTCGTTTTGCTGATTACCATCTGGATGATCAAGCGGCTTCTGTAAATCGAACTCGTAGGTGTTGTTCGTTGCATCCAACGTCAGTTCGAAAACCACTTCAGCAGGATTGCCAGCGACACCTTGGTATACGTTCACGCCGTTTGCGCTAGAAGACAGAACTAAGGTGATAGCGTCACCATCTGAAGTCAGTGACGCAACTGGCGTGGTCAGGTCACTCAGCTGAATAGAAGCAACTTGGTCAGCACCTTCGGTGATATCAAAAGTACCTGAAATAACAGTATCTTCTGCACTTGCAGCATCCGTACCTGCTGGTAGGTCATCTTCATCAACGGTTTGTTCGCTGCCTGCTAGCAAACCATCAATGGTCGGAACATCATCCACAACCGTAATTGGTAAGGTGATGTTGTTCGACACGTCTCCATCAAAGTCAGTCGCGTTTATCGGTAAATTTATGATCAGTTCATTCTGGCCATCAGCATTTGGATGATCGAGAGGAGCGAGCAAATCGAACGTGTAGCTGTCATCAGAGGCATCGAGGGTTACACGGAATACTGGTGTCGTCGTGCCATCAATACGAGCTTCGTAAACTGAAACGCCACCTGCGTTTGATACTTCAACCATAACCAGAGATTGACCACCAGAGGTCAGGCCTTGTACTGGCGTCGTTAGGTCAGAAACGCTGTACTCGACAATGCCATCAGAACCATCAGTCGCGATGAAGTTACCGGCAATGCTGTTCGACTGTGTACCATCAGATCCGATTGTTGGGATATCATCCTCATCAACCGTTTGCACACTTGTTGCTTCGATTCCACCAAGTGTCGGCTTGTCATCAACGATCTTGACAGGAATTGTCTCAGCAGAGGTATCGCCATCAAAGTCTGTTGCGATGATTGGGAAGTTCAGTGTCAACTCATCACTATCTACTGCGTGGTCGATTGGACCTTCAAGCGTGAAGTTGTAACTACCATCAGTATTCACTATCAGAGTAAAGACCGCTTCAGTACCCGCTGTCGCCTCGTAAGTAAAGCTGCCATCACCATTTGCGGTTTCCGTCAGTGTGACTGCCACGCCTTGTGATGTAAGGCCAGCCACTGGTGTTGCAGACGCGTCAAGCTGATAACTTACCACTCGGTCCGAGCCTTGTGTGGTAGTGAAGTTGCCATCGATTGAAATCGGGCCAGTCTGATCTGAGCCAATCGTGCCTAGGTCATCTTCATCAACGGTAATCGCATCGACATCGGTAATGGTCGGCTTATCATCCACAATGGTGACTGGGATCGTTTCTGTGGTGGTATCACCATCAAAATCCGTCGCGATGATTGGGAAGTTCAGCGTCAGCTCATCACTGTCTACCGCATGGTCGATTGGACCTTGAAGCGTGAAATTGTATGAGCCATCCGTGTTTACTGTTAGCGTGAAGACCGACTCAGAACCTGCCGTCGCTTGGTAAGTGAAGCTACCATCACCGTTTGCAGTTTCCGTCAGGGTCACTGCCACACCTTGCGATGTTAGACCATCAACTGGCGTTGCAGCAGCATCCAATTGGTAACTCACCACCCCATCAGAGCCTTGCGTTGTAGTGAAGTTGCCATCGATTGAAATTGGATCTGAGCCGTCAGAGCCAATCGTCGCTAAGTCATCTTCATCCACACGGATCGCGTCTACGTCAGTGATGGTTGGTTTATCGTCAACGATGGTAACAGGCAGTGTTTCTTTCGACGTATCGCCATCAAAGTCTGTTGCGATAATCGGGAAGTCGATTTGCAGGCTGTCGCTATTCACCGCATGGTCTAATGGACCTTGCAGGGTAAAGGTGTAGCTGCCATCTGGCTTCACAACCAATTCAAATACGGCATTGCCATCTGCTGTGGCAGTGTAAGTAAAGCTGCCATCACCATTTGTTGTCTCAGCAAGCACGACAGGCTCACCTTGAGAGGTCAACCCTGCTACTGGATCTGCTGTTGCATCAAGCTGGTATTTAACAACACTGTCCGAGCCTTCAGTTGTGGTGAAAGAGCCCGACATAAACGCATCATCGTTTTGGTCTGAGCCAATTGAGGCAAGGTCATCTTCGTCTACTGTTAGTGGGACAACGTTATCGATGGTTGGAACGTCATCAGTAATCGTGACTGGAATAGTCGCGGTTGTCGTATCGCCATCAAAGTCTGTTGCAATGATTGGGAAGTTCAGAACCAATTCATCGCTGTTTAACGCGTGATCCACCGGCCCTTCAAGGCGGAAATTGTATGTGCCATCAGCATTAACATTCATGGTGAAGACCGGATTGCCATCCGCGGTAGCCACGTAAGTGAAGCTGCCATCAGCATTCGCAGTCTCTACCAAAGTAACAGGCTCACCTTGAGAAGTTAAACCTGAAACAGGATCAGAAGTTGAATCAAGTTGGTAGCTCACCACTCGGTCTGAACCTTGAGTAGTCGTAAACGCGCCTTCAACAAACACAGCGTCAGTTTGGTCTGAGCCAATGCCTGATAAATCATCTTCATCAACAGCCAGAGGCACAACATTATCGATGATTGGCGCATCATCCGTAATGGTGACTGGAATGGTTGCCGTGGTCGTATCACCATCAAAATCGGTGGCAATAATTGGGAAATCAATCGTCAGGCTGTCTCTGTTAGCGGCATGGTCAATCGGGCCTTGCAGCGTAAAGTCGTACGTACCATCTGTAGCGACATTCAACGTGAAGACAGGATTGCCGTCAGCGGTAGCCACATAGGTAAAACTGCCGTCACCATTCGCGGTTTCCACCAAGGTAATCGCCTCACCTTGAGATGTCAGCCCCGCAACAGGATCTGCTGTTGAATCCAGTTGGTAGCTCACCACTCGGTCAGAGCCTTGTGTGGTCGTAAACGCGCCTTCAACGAACAGATCGCCGCCTGGGTCTGAGCCCACACCGCTAAGGTCATCTTCATCGACACTCAACGCATCCACCGCTGTGATGGTCGGTACATCATCAACAATCGTGACTGGAATGGTTTCAGTAACGGTGTCGCCATCAAAGTCGGTTGCGATAATTGGGAAGTTAAGTGTCAACTCGTCACTATCAACCGCGTGATCAATCGGCCCTTCTAGCGTGAAGTTATAAGAGCCATCAGTATTCACAGTCAGCGTAAAGACCGCTTCAGAGCCCGCTGTTGCTTCGTAGGTAAAACTGCCATCACCATTTGCAGTTTCTGTTAGCGTGACAGCCACACCTTGCGAGGTTAAACCGTCAACTGGTGTTGATGTGCCATCGAGTTGGTAGCTCACCACTCGGTCTGAACCTTGCGTGGTGGTGAAGTTACCATCAATAGAAATCGGGTTGCTTTGGTCTGAGCCAATTGACGCTAGATCATCTTCATCAACCGTAATGGAATCCACGTCAGTAATAACTGGCTTATCGTCTACGATCGTCACTGGGATAGTGGCATTTGTGGTGTCGCCATCAAAGTCGGTCGCGATGATTGGGAAGTTCAGTATCAACTCATCACTATCTACTGCGTGGTCGATTGGACCTTCAAGCGTGAAGTTATAGCTACCATCAGTATTCACTGTCAGCGTAAAGACCGCTTCAGTACCCGCTGTCGCCTCGTAAGTAAAGCTGCCATCACCGTTTGCGGTTTCAGTCAGCGTGACGGCCACGCCTTGTGATGTAAGGCCGTCAACTGGTGTTGCAGAAGCATCAAGCTGATAGCTCACCACTCGGTCCGAGCCTTGTGTGGTGGTGAAGTTGCCATCGATTGAAATCGGGTCAGTTTGATCTGAGCCAATCGTGCCTAAATCATCTTCATCAACGGTAATCGCATCGACATCGGTAATGGTCGGCTTATCATCCACGATGGTGACTGGGATCGTTTCTGTGGTGGTATCACCATCAAAATCCGTCGCGATGATTGGGAAGTTCAGTGTCAGCTCATCACTGTCTGTCGCATGGTCAATTGGCCCCTGAAGCGTGAAGTTGTATGAACCATCCGTATTCACGGTCAGCGTAAATACGGCTTCAGTTCCTGCTGTCGCTTCATAAGTGTAGCTACCGTCGCCGTTTGCAGTTTCCGTCAGCGTCACTGCCACACCTTGCGATGTTAGGCCATCAACTGGCGTTGCAGCAGTATCTAATTGGTAGCTTACTACCCCATCAGAACCTTGCGTTGTAGTGAAGTTGCCATCGATTGAAATTGGATCTGAGCCGTCAGAGCCAATCGTCGCTAGGTCATCTTCATCCACACGGATTGCGTCTACGTCAGTGATGGTTGGTTTATCATCAACGATAGTGACAGGTAACGTCTCCGATGAGGTGTCGCCATCAAAGTCTGTTGCGATAATCGGGAAGTCGATTTGCAGACTGTCGCTATTCACCGCATGGTCTAGTGGACCTTGCAGTGTAAAGTTGTAGCTGCCATCTGGCTTCACAATCAATTCAAATACGGCATTGCCATCTGCCGTGGCTGTGTAAGTAAAACTACCGTCGCCGTTAGCAGTTTCAGCAAGCACGACAGGCTCACCATGAGAGGTCAACCCAGATACTGGATCTGCTGTTGCATCAAGCTGGTATTTAACAACGCTGTCTGAGCCTTCAGTTGTGGTGAAAGAACCCGACATAAACGCATCATCGTTTTGGTCTGAGCCAATTGAGGCGAGATCATCTTCGTCCACCGTGAGTGGAACAACGTTGTCGATAGTTGGAACGTCATCAGTAATCGTGACGGGAATGGTCGCGGTCGTCGTATCGCCGTCAAAGTCTGTTGCAATGATTGGGAAGTTCAGTACTAATTCATCGCTGTTTAACGCGTGATCGACCGGCCCTTCCAGACGGAAATTGTATGTGCCATCAGCATTCACGTTCATGGTGAAAACCGGATTGCCATCCGCGGTAGCCACGTAAGTAAAGCTGCCATCGGCATTCGCCGTCTCTACCAAAGTAACAGGCTCACCTTGAGAAGTTAAACCTGCGACAGGATCAGAAGTTGAATCAAGTTGGTAGCTCACCACACGGTCTGAACCTTGGGTGGTCGTAAACGCGCCTTCAACAAACACAGCGTCGCTTTGGTCTGAACCAATGCCTGATAAATCATCTTCGTCTACAGCCAGAGGCACAACATTATCGATGATTGGTGCATCATCCGTAATGGTGACTGGAATGGTCGCCGAAGTCGTATCACCATCAAAATCGGTGGCAATAATTGGGAAATCAATCGTCAGGCTGTCGCTGTTAGCTGCATGGTCAATCGGGCCTTGCAGCGTAAAGTCGTAAGTACCATCTGCTGCTACATTCAACGTGAAGACAGGATTGCCATCTGCGGTCGCAACATAAGTAAAGCTGCCGTCGCCATTCGCGGTTTCCACCAAGGTAATCGCCTCACCTTGAGACGTTAGCCCCGCAACAGGATCAGCCGTTGAATCCAGTTGATAGCTCACCACTCGGTCAGAGCCTTGAATAGTGGTAAACGCGCCTTCAACGAACACAGCGTCAGTTTGGTCTGAGCCCACGCCGCTAAGGTCATCTTCATCGACACTCAACGCATCCACCGCTGTGATGGTCGGTACATCATCAACAATCGTGACTGGAATGGTTTCAGTAACGGTGTCGCCATCGAAGTCGGTTGCGATAATTGGGAAGTTGAGTGTCAGCTCATCACTATCCACCGCGTGATCAATTGGCCCTTCTAGCGTGAAGTTGTAAGAGCCATCAGTATCTACTGTCAGAGTAAATACTGGGTTGCCACCCGCAGTCGCTTCATAAGTGAAACTACCATCACCATTTGCGGTTTCTATCAGTGTGACAGCCACGCCTTGCGATGTTAAACCGTCCACTGGTGTTGCTGAAGCATCGAGTTGGTAGCTCACCACTCGGTCAGAGCCTTGTGTGGTAGTAAAGTTGCCATCAATAGAAATTGGATTGCTTTGGTCTGAGCCAATTGACGCTAGATCATCTTCATCAACCGTAATGGTGTCGACGTCGGTAATCACAGGCTTATCGTCCACGATTGTCACTGGGATAATGGCATTTGTGGTGTCGCCATCAAAGTCTGTTGCGATGATTGGGAAGTTGAGTGTCAGCTCATCGCTATCTACCGCGTGGTCGATTGGACCTTCAAGCGTGAAGTTATAGCTACCATCAGTATTCACCGTCAGCGTAAAGACCGCTTCACTACCCGCTGTCGCCTCGTAAGTAAAGCTGCCATCACCGTTTGCGGTTTCAGTCAGCGTAACTGCCACGCCTTGTGATGTAAGGCCGTCAACTGGTGTTGCAGAAGCATCGAGCTGATAGCTCACTACTCGGTCCGAGCCTTGTGTGGTGGTGAAGTTGCCATCGATTGAAATCGGGTCAGTCTGATCTGACCCAATCGTGCCTAAGTCATCTTCATCAACGGTAATCGCATCGACGTCGGTAATGGTCGGCTTATCATCCACGATGGTAACAGGCAATACGATTTGGCTTGTGTCACCATCGAAATCAGTAGCAATAACATTAAAATCGAGGGTTAAGCTGTCGCTATTTGCCGCATGGTCGATTGGACCTTGCAGCTCAAAACTGTACGAGCCGTCGGTATTCAAAATTAATGTGAAAACTGCGCTGCCATTTGCCGTTGCGCTGTAGGTGTAACTGCCGTCTGCATTTTGCGTTTCGGCAATGGAGACGGTCTGACCTTGAGATTGCAGGCCTTTTAAAGGATCAGCGTTTACATCCAACTGATACTGTACGACGCCATCAGAACCCTGAGTCGTCGTGAACTGACCTTCAACCAGCGTTGGCTGTGATTGGTCAGAGCCTACCGAACTCAAGTCATCCTCATCGACGGTAAGAGCAACAACGTTGTTAATGGTTGGCACATCATCAGCAATGGTAACCGGTAGAACAAGTGAACTGGTGTCACCGTCAAAGTCCGTTGCGACAATATTGAAGTCTAGAGTTAAGCTATCACTACCCGCAGCATGATCGATTGGACCTTCAAGGGTAAATGAATAAGAACCGTCAGGGTTCACTTGTAAGGTGAAGATAGCATCCCCTTCAGCTGTTGCAGAATAGGTAAAGCTGCCATCTGAATTGGTTGTTTCCGTCAGAGAGATAGATCGACCCTGTGATTCCAACCCATTGAGTGGATCAGTGCCGCTCTCTAATTGATAACTTACGACACGGTCTGAGCCCTGAGTCGTCGTGAAGTTGCCTTGCGCGAGCACAGAGTCGCTTTGATCGGAGCCTATGCTTGATAAATCGTCTTCATCGACGGCTAGAGCCTCAACGCCACCAATCGTAGGAACGTCATCTTGAACTTGAATGACAATTTGCGCTGCTTCTGGTGTGTTCGAGCCGTCGGTAATCGAGGAGCGGTCACCATCCGCATCTACCGCGTAAACTGGCAGTGAGAAAGTGAGCGAGTCATCGTTAGCACCCGTATGGTCAAGTTGTTCATACAAGTTGAATTGGTATTCGCCCAATGCAGGTGCATCAATCGCCACATCAAATACGGTAATACGCACACCATCCAGCTCGATGAAGCCTTCGTAAGTACGTACGCCGTTACTCTCGGACGCTAGTTCTAGTTGAACAACCTGCCCTTGAGATTGGAGTTCTCCACCAACATTGAACTCTGTAGGTTCCAACTCATAGTGATCAATGATGTCACTTCCGACCGCTGTCGTGATCGACCCAGTACCACTTGTTACTGCCGCGCCTTCCTGTGAACCTTGGTCAACCCCCGCCTCGTCTAAAGACAAGCCCGTCACGTTCTCAATCACTGGATTATCGCCATCGAGGATGGTCATCGTAAAGGTGTTGCTTGCCGTATCTTGGTCGAAATCGACGATTGTGGTTGGCAAAGAGAGCTCAATCGTATCTTCACCGTTTGTTTGTTCTAACGGCTTAAATTGCTCAAATTGGTAGGTACCATCAGTATTCAAACTGATGGTTAAGACGGTTTCATTCGAGCCCGCAATGGACAAGGTGATAGTACTGCCGTCTTCAGAGAGTACCGCTTCTGTCGCCTGATTATCACTCAGTAGGCCATCGAACTGACTAAGTCCTTCTTGATTAAACGTGACCGTTGCCAATTGATCACTACCAATATCAACAAAAGTGCCAGTCATTGGTGTAGAAGAAGATTCAACGTTTTCAAAAGTAACGTTCTGCGGCGCAGGATCATCGCCATCAATAACGGTTGTCGTAAAATCGATAGGCGCTTGAATGCTATTACCACCAATATCTGCGCCTGTAATGTCAAAAGCGATATTGATTTGATCACCGACGATAGATACTTGGCCATCAGCGATGGACGCCACATGGTCAATACCCTGGCTAATCGTGGTAACGACCTCTAACTCTAAATCACGGCCTAAAGATGTCGCTTCGATCTCGATACGAAGCACTTCGTTACCACCTTGAGTGCCGATAATGGCATTTTGCGCTTCGTCGTAAACGAACGCTACTGGCTGACCACCAGAGGTAATGTCACTGTTTAACTCGGTTAACAAAGACTCTAATGAGGACGTTTCAGGCACAAATGAAGCAGTATCAAGTGCGAGATCCCCTGCTTCAACCAGCACACTAGAAGAAATGGTTTGCGGGTAGCTAGATAGAGAAATTGAGCCTTCTGTTACGCTAGATTGCAGTGACTGCCCACCATCAGCAAAGATCGTGACATTCAAACCGTCATCTTCGTCGCGATCATCTTCTCCGCTGCGAGTCGCAGACGTTTCAAAAAAAGTAGACGCGAGTACTTCCGGGTTATTATATTCAACCGTCACGTAGCCAGCATTAGCCGAGCCTTCAGCACCTGCGCCAGCAGCTGTTGCTTCTAAGATAGCGGTAGGGTCAGCTCCGTCTAAAATAGCTTGCTGGATAGCGGCAATATCGTTGGCGTCGAAGTCAGCACTTCCAATAGCCGTTGGGTCAAAAGTCACCAAGCCATTAACTGGAGATTGTACCAATACTGGTTCTAACGGTTCAGAAGAAGGCACAGGAAGACAAGCAACACAATTTGCATCGACCAGATAAAGCTCATTATTTATCTGTACGTCGAGAGAAGCATTATTTTCTGTGATAATAATCTCGCCAGGTCTTAACTCATCCCCCGCTTTTATGACCTTAACGTTTCCATCCAGGCCCAAAACCAAAACTTCACCTTTGACAGCATTTACAATCGCGCTCTGCGGTACCGTGTGCGTACTCATCTGACCTCCGCTAATGGCTTACGTTTCCCATTAACCTTTTTAGATAATTTCTTATTAATTTAGTGCGGCATACTGCACACCTTTATGCGATTAAACTAAGTATTGAATCATTAAACAATCGATAAATACCCTACTACCGAGCAACATAAGTAAAACTTACTCGTAGTCACAGAAATGTGACACATGTGCTGACGCGTAGATATCGAATAATTATATGAAATTGATACCTTATTCTAATTAAGTGTAGTTGTTTTAAGAAAAGAAGAAAGATGAAATCATTCAGCTAAACGCCAGACTGCCGGTTGCGATCAATGATGGAAGAAAAGCAATGAGAATGTTGTATACACCGGAGCGTGATGACAGCTTAATCAATATCGGTGACGAAAAAAACGTAACGATTAAATATTGAACAACATAAATTGCAGGACAAAATGCAACGATAAAAATGTGGCTTACGATATGAATCCCCGCACACCACGAGTTCGGTTTTGTTCTGATATACAACAAAAAAAACACGACCAAGCTAATAATAAAATACATAAACACAGCACTTGAAAATAATTATCATTTTCAATCATATGTAAATATTCCCTTACTTTCAATGGTGTTTGAGCTATTAATGTCATCGTTATTATCAATCAACACAATAAGTAAAATTATCAGTAATTCCAGTCCTAAACGTTTGCGTAATCGCTAACCTTCTCTTAACCTTGATTTGAGGCTTTTATCACGGTTTTTCCATTGATATAGTGCGTCCATACAACAAAAAAAGACCATTCGAGGCATGGAGCTTCCTCATTAATCTCAAGATGAGAAGAATTGGTACCGACAAAATTCGGCAGATTTTAAGAGGGTCAAAAAATGGACATGAATATGGTTGAGATTTTAGGTTATGCAGCTTCAATCATGGTCGCTATTTCGCTAACTATGAAAGATATTGTTAAGCTTCGTATCCTTAACTTTATTGGTTGTGCGCTATTTACCGCTTACGGACTAATGATTGATTCTTGGCCTGTAGTACTAACTAACGGTTTTATAGCTTGCGTTAACATCTACTTCCTAGCAAAAATGCAGCAGGAAAAAAAAAGCCTAGAGCCTGAGAAAGCGCAATAGCATTCAAACAATAAAAGCCCGCAAATCATAAGATTGCGGGCTTTTGCTTTTAACATTCCCTTTCTATCACAGCATCCTTAAACGAGCGCTAACGAACCCAGCTAAGTGCTAATGTTTCTCGACGAGAAAACATGTCCACATGCGATGAAATGATCGCCTTAACCGTATTCAGTTTCTCTTCTGAATCCGCCTCACAGGTTATAGTTAGGCTAGATGCACAAAGGTTAAACTCCGCTTTTCCCGTCGGAAATGTCACCAAACCGCTATTTTCATTCCAAGTAGCAGGAACCTTTCGTCCAAAATGCCGACAAAGCGTCACTAAGTATTTGTCAGCGTGTTCACTATCTATTCGGGTGCTTTCTTTAATCATGAACTTACTCGTTACTTTGAAACGTCCTATGAAGAACCTTGTTAGAATTGATAAGCTGCAGAGAGCTTGAAGTTGCGACCCGGCTCGTAGTCATCAAGCGTGAAGCCACGTGCAGTACCCGAACGAGACGCATGAGAGCTGTACAACTCGTCAAATACATTATCAATACCAAAGGTCACCGACAGTCCATCAATATCAGACGGCACCCATTGAGCGTATAGATTATGCACATCATAACTTGCTTTCTTTGGCTGACCATCAAAGACGTTGTCTTCCTCTAGAACAAACATTGAGTTCCACCCGAAGATCGTTTCTAAAGCGTCTGACTGGTAATCCAAAGTTAGAGCAATGCTATCACCCATATCAATGCTACGCCCATTGCCCCCAGCAACAGGACCACCAGTATTCTTGTTTTTGGTGTCCGACTTAGAGTAAGAAAGTTTGCTGTTAAACTTGTCGTAACCATAAGAAGCACTTGCCTCAAAGCCTTTAATCTCAACATCACCTAAGTTGTAAATCAGGTAAGTTTGAGTCGCGTTTTGGTACTGGTCTGCAATGTAATCATCAATTTCCGTTTGGAATACCGTAATATTCGCCCCAAAGAAATGCTTATCAAAGGTTTTATCAAAACGAACACCACCCTGCGTGTTCAATCCCGTTTCTGGCTTTAGCCCATCCTCTAAAAATGCAACGTCTTGGTAAGCAATAAAGGTTTCCATTAGCTCTGGACCTTTAAATAGAGAACGTGCACTCGCAAACAACGTCCAATCTTGAGTCACCGCCCACTCTGCAGCTAGAGCCCAAGTCACATCATCATAATTACTGGTTCCTGTCTCAGCTTTGCGTTTGTAATCATCAAAGCGCATACCTGCGGTAATAAAGAAGGCATCAGAGAAGAAGAACTGATCTTCTACAAACAGTGCGGTTGAAATCGCCGATTCGTCCATAAACTTACGACTACCGTAGTAACTCGAAGACGTTTTATCCATGTAGTCGAAGCCATAAGTGACTCGATTATCAAACTCACCTAACATAACATCTGACTGGAATTTTCCATTCAAACCAAAGTTTTGGTTTTTGGCGGTGTTCTTTGATAAACGGTTCGAGGGCCAACGAGGGGCCATCACCGTTTCGTCACGTTTAATTTCTGTCTCGGTATTATAAAGAGTGACGTTTCCTTGGTGTTGTTCGCCTCGCAACTCGTAACTCAAAGTAACGGTATCGCGGTCATAATCCGTAGGGATAAGTAACTTGCTCGACAGGCTATTATTTGCACTACCAGACATATCAGGACGCGGACTGTAATCTCCACTGTCTCGGTACATGTCATAAGAGAGCTCAAAACGATGGATGTCATTTAGTTCATACCCCAGCTTAGCCAGAATGTTGTAAACATCACCTGCAGCACCATAGGTTTTATTGCCATCACCATCTTCAAAATCATCACGCGTAACGTAATGGCCATAGACCATCGCATCAATGTTTTCGGACAAAAGTCCGTACAGTGTCAACGAACCTTGTTGGTTGTCGTTGGATGCATAGCCGCCATAAACACGCGCACCAAACTTTTCATCGTAACGAAGTAAGTCACGAGCGTCTTTCGTTTCAAAGTAGACCGAACCGCCTAACCCGTTTTGAGTCACAGAGTTATTACCTACCTGAATGTCCGCAGATTTGAGAATGTCAGGGTTCAACGTCAAGTTACCAATATGATGGAACATGCTCGCATGCTGAGAAGCACCGTCAAGACGAATGTCCAAATCGGTTTCGCTCAAACCACGAATCGTAATACGTTGATTCACAGAGTGTGTGCCACCAACATCCACACCGGGAATATCGCGCAGTAAATCAGACATATGATCCGCTTGCTTCAGTGACATGTCGTCCGCAAACATCGACTCAGTGTTGCTGGAAACTTTCGTTCCCCATACAACGACCTCTTCAAAATGTGACTCAGTATCTTGAGCTAAAACAGGGGTTGATAGCGCCATTCCCACTGCAAGGCAAAGGCTTGAAAGCTTGATAGGTGAACAAGCAGGGCTTTCCATAACTTAATTCCTAAATATTAATGATAATAATTCTCAGGTATAATAAGCATGAGTTTTATAAATACAAAGGCGATTCGGTTATGCGAAATCGCACAAGTGTTATGAGGAAGTGTCAAATGCAGGAAGTCACAACAAAACGAACTAAAATTGCCAAGATAGCTTTAACCCAAAGACTAGAGGCGACAGAGAAACAATGGATTGTCACGCAAGGCCAACCTTGTCAAACTCAACTGGCCGAAGGTAAGTTCCTATCATATCAGTACAATGATCAAATTTTTGTTCATGGCGGGCGTTGTCTAGAACTTATTGATTCGAATATTGTTTCTACTGCACACGCCTCACTGCTGGTCACTATTCTTTTAGAAGGTAGACTCTCGTTTGGCTACGACGATTTGCAATTTGATTTAGACGCGAGCGACGGCCCTAAGGGTGTAGTGGTGAACTTACTCAAACCTGCAAATTTTCGTCGTTCACTGCTCAAAGATAACCTCATTAATAAGATCAACATATTGGTTAAGCCCCAATGGCTAGAGGCCCGCCTTGAGCAAAATTGTAGTCATCGAGCCTTTTTTAACTCTCATCAGGCGTTTCAACAGTTGGAGCCTAACCAGACGCTATGCGAGCTGGCCGAAACGTTAACAAATAGAGAAACACCGCAAGAGTTCCAAGAAAAGCTAGAGGTCGAAAGCTTGATCTATCAAATATTACATCAAGCCACCAAGCAAATTCCTAAGAATTTCAGTGCTAAAAACAGCAGTATTGAACGACACATTGATGGTCGAATTGAGGATATTGTCAGCTATATTGAAACTCACCTTGATCAAGAACTACGCTTGGAAAAGTTGGCGAGCCAATTCTCAATGAGTGTTTCAAACCTACAGCGTCGATTTAAACAATCACTTAATATGACCATAAACGGCTACATTCGTTTTCGACGTCTTGAGATTGCTAGGCAACATTTGGAACGTGGCCTAGTGACGATAACAGAAGCCGCCTATGAAGCCGGATACCACCACCCTTCTAACTTCACTTATGCCTTTAAAAAGGCATTTGGTGTGCCACCACATGAAGTGATTAAAGAGTAAGGAGACTCTAGGTAACTGACTGTTATTTAGGAGTGTCTTATCCACAACATCGGTATATACTCGCCTTAAACGTTATGGAGGTTAAACATGAATATTGGTGCCGTCGCGAAGCTCACTGGGCTTTCATCTAAGTCGATTCGATTATATGAAGACAAAGGGATCATATCTCCACCAGCGCGTAGCGACTCTGGCTATCGCGAATATTCAGATAATCATATTCAAGAGCTTAACTTGGTATCACGCGCAAAAAGCGCAGGCTTTTCGTTGCAAGAATGCAAAGAGTTCGTACAACTTGCTCATAACCCCAACCGCAAAAGTAGCGAAGTAAAAGCAAGAACCATGGACAAACTGAGAGAGGTTGAAGAAAAAATTGCACACCTCATGGAGATCAAAACGCAACTTGAAGGTTGGGTTTCTTCTTGTCCTGGAGATGCAGAGAGCCGATGCCCAATCATAGACGAGCTCACCAAGTAAGCCCGCCTATCTATTGATCTCGTTAAAAACGAACTAGCTCGCTTAATGATAGGTACACATGCGCTTACCGTTTAACTCTATGATGTTAAATGGCGTTTCGTAGATGTCCTCTAGCGTAGACGCTTGAATAACCTCTTCAACCGCACCACTCGCCACAACCTTGCCTTTCTTAAGCGCCAATATGACATCTGAGTAACACGCCGCGAAATTAATATCATGAATCACGACCACCATGGCTTTATTCATGTCATGGGCTAACTGCTGCACAACTTTCATGATCTGAAGAGAGTGTTTGATATCTAAGTTATTAAGAGGCTCATCAAGAAAGACATAATCTGTATCTTGTGCAATCACCATAGCAATAAATGCAAGCTGTCGCTGACCACCACTTAATTCATCCAAGTATTTGTCTTGAATATCTTGCAAATCTAAGTAGTCGATTGCTTGTTCTATGACCTCATGATCTTCTTTAGTCAGATTTCCTTTAGAGTATGGGAAACGACCAAAAGAGACTAACTCTTTTACGGTAAACCGCATTGTAATCGAGTTAGCTTGGCGAAGTACTGCCAGTTTTTTCGCTAGCTCTTTTGTGTCCCATTCCGCGATTTCCTTGCAATCAATGATAACACTACCGCCATCTCGCTCCGTTAAGCGCGAGGCCATAGATAACAGCGTGCTCTTTCCCGCGCCATTTGGACCGATAATCGATGTTACCTTGCCCTTTTCAAACTGAGTATTGGCCTCGTCTACGACTTTGTTTGAACCGAAAGCCTTCGTTAATTTATCTATTACTATCATATTTATACAACTTTGTTTTTCAGCAGCAGGTATAAGAAATACGCACCGCCGATAAAGTTAATTACGACACTCAACGTCGTCTCAAAACTAAACACGTTTTCGATTATCCATTGCCCAGCAAGTAGTGAACTTATGGATAGAAACGAACATCCGACCAATAGCGTTTTATGTTGGTAACTTCGGAACATTTCTCGGCTTAAGTTGGTCACTAGTAAACCAAAGAACATGATTGGCCCTACCAAAGCCGTAGAAATAGCAATCAAAACCGCCGAGATAATAAACACATTTCTTGTCACTTTAGGTACATCAACACCCAAGCTTTTCGCATTGTCTTGGTCGAGCCAAAACACATCTAAAGTGCGATGCATCCTAAACAACAACCAACATGCAAACATCAAAGCCGGAGCACTAAAGTAAACCAAGTTCACTTTGACATTATTGAAACTGGCGTACAGTTTCGACTGAACAATTGCATATGTGTTTGGGTCCATCAGCAAAGAAAAGAATGACGCCGCATTGGAAAATAGCTGACCAAAGATCAAGCCGACCAATAGCAACGTAATCAGGTTCTTGCTTCCTTTTGAAAAGTAAAACCCAAACAGCAGTAGCGAAAACGACACCATTACAATTACTGCAATCGCGAAATTGACGTACAAGTTAAGAACTAAGGTACTCAACCCACCAAAAATCAACACGATCAAAATTTGGGTTAACACATACAGCGCATCAAAACCCATGATACTTGGCGTTAAAATTCGGTTGTGCGTAATGGTTTGAAATACAAGTGAAGACTGAGCAATGGCCACACCCGCTAGCACTATCGCCAATACTTTAGGAACTCTACGAGACAAAAAATATTGGTAGTTGTCAGCCGTTAGCCCAATACCAATAAACAGACACGCGAAAAGAATCGCAATGCCACCTAGCAGCAGGATTTTCGTTGAATCACGCATGTTGCTTACCTCGCAACAACATAGCGATGAATACCACGCCACCCAATATGCTGATCACGATAGAGATTGGCATTTCATGAGGGAAAATAATTAAACGACTCACCAAGTCGCAACACAACACTAAAATCGCCCCATACATGGCCGTAAGCGGAATGTTCTTTTTGAGATTATCGCCATAAAAGTGACTCACGAGATTCGGCACAATCAGCCCTAAGAATGGCAACTGGCCAACAATCATCACGACACTTGCTGACATGATGGACACCAATAGCACGCCAATCGTCACAACCTGCTGATAATTCAAACCCAAGTTAATCGCGAAATCTTTTCCGATACCTACGGCAGAGATCCTTGCGGCAAAAAGATAGCTGAGTATAACCATTGGTACCGCGATGTACAGCAGTTCAAAATCACCACGCAAGATGTTAGCGAAGTTTGCGACTGTCCAAGCATTCAGACTTTGAAGTGCATCATATTTGTAAGCGATAAACGTAGTCATGGATTGGATGACATTGCCGAAAATAATCCCGACAAGCGGCACAAAAACCACGCTCTTAAATTGAATGCGCTGAATAAAGAAAACAAACGCCAGCGTCCCAAATACCGAGATGCCGAACACGAGCCAAAGGTGATTATCATTACCAAAGAAAACCACGCTCAGTACGTAGCCCAACATGGCACATTCGATCGTACCAGTTGTAGAAGGTGCAGCAAATCGGTTCTGGCTGATTTGCTGCATGACAAGACCCGCAATACTCAAGCCAGCACCAGCAAGCAATATGGCAAATAAACGTGGTATACGGCTGGTAAAGAAAAGTTCTAATGCTTTCTCATCACCTGAAAAGAGTTGTTGGGGCGTCATGTTTGCCACCCCAACAAATAACGAAACCGTGCTTAAAACCACAAGGGTTAGCAATAACTTCTTCAAAGTTAACCTCTGCTATCTTGGATTACAGTTCAACGGTTTGCTTTATCTCACTGACCATTTTTTCTGTTGCTGTCACACCAGACATCGACAAGTACCACGCGTCCACATCTAAATAGGTGATTTTATGATTTTTATATGCCGCAGTCGCTTTGACTAAGTCGTTATCCATGGATTTACGAATATCGTTATCCGGCGTACCTGTCAGAGAATTTCGGTCAACCACGAGGATATTTTTCGGGTTAGCTTCACGAATAAACTCATAAGAAATGACATCTCCGTGAGTGCCCGTTTTCACGTGCTCAACCGTTTCCAAGAAGCCAAAGTCGTTATAAATGACGCCAAATCGCGACTGGGCACCAAACGCGCTGATGTTGTCACCCATGCTTAAAATCGTTAATGCATCATTTTTGTTCGATTGGTTGTAGTCGCGGATTGCTTTGAATTGAGCATCTAGCGCTTCAATTTTCTGCTCTACTTTTTCTTCGATATTGAAGATCTTACCAATATTGCGCCATTGCGCTTGCGTGCCTTCCCAATAGCCTTGGTTTTCTTTCGCCGCGAAAACAACTGTAGGGGCAATTTCACTCAGCTCTTCATATTTCGCAGACGCTCGCGGACCAACCAAAATCAAATCCGGTTTTTGCATGTAGATGGTTTCAAAATCAGGTTCAAACAAACTACCCGCAGAGGTGTAGTTATCTTTGCTGTATTTTGAAAGGTAACTAGGAAGATTAGACGAGTTAGATACTGCAACAGGATCGATACCAAAGTTGTCCAGCGCATCTAGCGGGCCAAAGCCAATCACAACCACACGCTCTGGGGATTGCTCTAGCTCTGTTTGACCCATGTAGTGGTCAATCACAACTTTAGCAGCGAAAGAAGGAGAAACAGTAAATAACGACAGCATAGCCGCACCGACGAATTTTTTCATTTTGTTAAGCCTTAATGAGATCTATTATCATACGCGTTCGCAATATAACGCTACTCTTTAATGCATTCAACAAAATTTAAGGTACTTTACATTAGTTACGTTTACTCAAGACTTAGATATATCAAAGACTTATAAAACTCATCAATTTCAATACCTGGGCGTATCATTCATGCGCTTCAATAAACGCTTTGAGTGCCAGCTCATCAATAATCTCCAAACCGTTGTCCGTTTTGGTAATCAATCCCTTTTCAATCAAGTCCTTAACTGCACGTCGATAGACTCGGCCTGAGGTACCAAACCGCTCAGCCTCTTGGTTCACTTTATCAAAGCCACCAAGCAGCTTATCCGTCTGATTACGGACGAGAAGATCATAGGCAATGTTGTAAGTAATGGGATGCAACAAACGATTAGTGTAGATATCCATGGAGTCTTGATAATCCTCAGCCAATGCTGAAGCGAAGAACACCATCATTTGGGGATGATTTTGCAGTGCTTCGGTTAGTTTTTGGATACAGATAACATCAACCTGCATATGTTCATCTGCTATCACATTCCATTGACAAGGAGTCTGAGTGAAGAACTCCATTTCACCATAAATATGATAGTCGCAGTTAGCTTCCCCTAATTGAAAACGTCGTCCATTTGCGGCCAATATGTTCATCGAGACTCGACCTACTGGCACAACATACAAGTACTGAAGTTGCTCACCTTGGCGGAGAATTGCTTCCCCAGCATCAAAGTAACGCGAATTTATTTGGCATTGATAAATCAAATCGCGAAAGGTGGCACTCTTTTCTTCAAGGTATGTTTTGAAGCGACCAGTCGGATAAGGGCTGATTTTCATTTTCTGCTCTCTCAGAAAAAGTTACGGACAACTATTTAAGGTGGATTGTACCCCGTAACTCCAAATAAAAAAGCGACAGTGACCTGTCGCTTTACATCTATTCTGTTTATGTGACTTACTGAGATAGAGACTGGCTAACGCTGAGCAACCAAGGCTTCTAATGCCGTAATCGCGGCACTCTTCTCACCTTGCATCATTACTTTGGCCTCATCAACGTACTGACCAACACCTTCTTTCACATCTTGTTGATACAGCACCACGTTGTTTAATATCGAAGCCACATGAAGGCCTCGTAGTCGACCGACCGTAAACAGCGCAGAGGTTTCCATATCGGCACCTAAGATGCCTTTCTTGTTCCAATGTTGGCATATTGCATCCTCGTCATCGGTATAGAAACTGTCGTGAGAACGCACCACACCAAAATGATAATGCACTTTTTGCATCGACAAGTAACGCTCAACTTCCTTTAACAGTGAAAAGCTTGCGTAGGCTGGATAAGACGAATCGACATACGCTTTAGAGCCGCCCTCATCTCTTACCGCGCCTTCGGCAATGATCAACTCGCCAAGATGAATGCCTGATTGCATTGCCCCCGCCGATCCAACGCGTACCACATGAGTCACACCGCACTGTTTTAGCTCTTCCACTGCGATGATCATCGATGGCGCACCTATACCTGTACTACACACTGAAACAGGCTTGCCTTTGTAGTTGCCGGTAAACACACGGTACTCGCGGTTTTCCGACACCATTTCTGCATCATCAAATAATGCCGCGATACGATTCGCTCGATCTGGCTCGCCGCATACAATAACGAGGGGAGAGATTTGTGTTTCATCCACTCCGATATGAGGTTGTTTGGCCATTTTTCGTTCCTTACGCAGCAGCGTGCGCTAAGGTTTTATCGCCATTGCGCTTAGCGCTACGAGCCCACTCACGCGTGCCATTGGCAGCGATGAACATAAGAATCGCGTACTGAACAGACATTGCGTAAACACCTTGCGTCGCGTAGATACCCACACTGATAATGTTAATCACAACCCATAGAATCCAGTTTTCGACGTATTTACGTGTCATCAGAATTTGTGCAACAACAGAAAGTACTGTCATGGTTGCATCCCAGAACGGGAACGCGTCAGGCTCAAGCACCGGTTCAGCCAAGCCAGCACCAAAGAGATTCAAGCTATCAACAGCAATGTTTGCTAGCGCAAAGAAAAATGGGTCGATATAGATCGTTAATAATGCGATACATGCAACGCTAATAGAGGCAGTAGTAATAAGTTTCTGTTTATTTAACCAGCGAACTTCCAGCGTTTCACCTTGTGCGTTTGGGCGGGTCCACGCATACCAGCCGTAAATGTTCGCACAGAAGAAAAACAATTGAAGAAGCAATAATCCGTATAACTGAATTTGAAAAAAGATAACGGCAAAAAGCGTGACATTCAGCAAACCGAATAAGTAGTTGATGGTTTTTTCTTGGCTGGCAAACCAAATGCAAAGCAGTCCAAAAACGGTACCGAAAGCTTCGATCCAACTCATTGCGTAGCCGTCGCCGATCGGAATGTTAACGAGAGTATTATTAATATCGAGTAAGGCAAAGAGGTCCATAACATGTCCTTTATTATTTTGTTTGGAATACGCTTATATTAGAGCGTGATCCCCAACAAAAAGGAGGACATTTGTCCTCCTCTTGATGCACTCGATCATAATTCAGTTCAATGTTTACTTGAAAGCAATAAATGATGCTATTGAACGATGTTGGAAATAGACGTGCCTATGAATCCAAGCCTAGATAGCGTTTTTTGAATGCAGAAGCTGATGCAAATAAAGCTGACGCCAAAAGTGTAATAATAAAGCCAATTGCGTACTCAAATGCTTCATTAACCAGTAGCTGATAGCAGCTCACAAAAAAAATCAATACAACTGTAATAACATTAACTCGGTGAAACCAAGGGTGTTTTACAGATAACTTAGCGTAACCTTTTGATAACATTTGACTAATCCGCCAGACAACAATTAATAGTTTTATTTATAATCAACGACGATAGTAAGGCTTTATCGTATAAAGAGAAACGACTTTTTTAATTTTTTAGCTCAACATCACACGTCATTCAGTGACGTTTGACTTTAACCTCTTGACGCTTTTTCGTTCCACTAGAGTCGGTTCTAATTGTACGACCTGTGCCTCTGTTGACTTTTCATCCAACTTTCGGACAAGAGTCTCAACGGCAGCCTGCCCCAAACGGTACTTAGGCTGATGAATGGTAGTTAGCGATGGCGACATAAATTTCGCGATATGGATGTCATCGTAACCAATAATGGACAGGTCGTCCGGCACTTTAATATCGAGCTCATTTGCGGCGTTAATCACCCCCATCGCCATCATATCGTTAGAGACGAAAATCGAGCTAGGTAATGCGCCACGCTGAGCCATTTTTTTGAACGCTTGATACCCACCCTCACATTCGAAGTCCGATTCAATGATCCAATTGGCATTAAATTCCAAGCCAGCTTCGTTCATTGCTCGCTTATAACCTTCGTATCGCATTTGCGCTTGGTGTTTAATCAAAGGGCCTGTGATGCACCCAATTTCGGTATGGCCGCAATCAATTAAGTATTTCGCCGCTAAGTAACCGCCACGAAGTGAGTTGTCTTGGATTTTATCGCTTGTAAATAGCATCGGCCCCCAGTCCATTACCACAACTGGGATATCTGGGTAACGCTCAAATACATCGATACGCTCTCCTTCTAGCGACGAGCACATCAAGATCAAACCATCGACACGCTTTTGCAATAGCGTATTAATGGATTGACGCATACGTTCGTTATCACCCTCGGTGTTACATAAAATGAGGCTGTAGCCTTTTTGGTAGCAGCTGCGCTCTACGCCTTTTACGACTTCGCCAAAGAATGGGTTGGTTGAGGTTGTCACGAGCATACCAATGGTTTTGGTACGATTGACTTTGAGGCTACGCGCCAACGCAGAGGGCGCGTAGTAGTTAAGCTCTTTTGCGGCATTGTTAACGCGTTCAGAGATCTCTTCGCTCACAAAACGCGTCTTGTTAATAACATGGCTCACTGTTGAAGTGGAAACCCCTGCCAGTTTTGCGATGTCTTTCATCGTCGCCATGTTACTACTCCTATTTTAATGAGGCGTTGTGCGCCTTATTGTTCAGCGAGAAACGCGTCCACCTCTTCGCGGGTTGGAATCGACGTTTGCGCGCCAAAGCGGGTCACAGAAATTGCAGCCGCCGCATGTGCAAACTTAATCGCTGATTCTAAAGGTAAACCTTCTAGGAGACCAGTGACGAATGCCCCATTAAATGTATCGCCCGCTGCGGTAGTATCCGTCGCTTCAACGCGGAAACCCGAGATGATTTCGCCTCGACCGTTTTGGCTTAGCCAAACGCCTTTTGCACCGAGTGTGATCATGACAATTTCTATACCTTTACCATGTAGCACATTCGCCGCTTCTTGCGCGCTTTCGTTGTCTGTTACAGTAATACCTGTCAGAACTTCAGCTTCCGTTTCATTTGGCGTAATCACGTCAATGTAAGACAGTAATTCATCTGACAATTCACGAGCTGGCGCTGGGTTCAGAATGACATTGGTTTTGGCATCTTTCGCTACACGCGCAGCTTTCTCAATGCCGCACATCGGCGTTTCCAATTGCATTAGCAAGTAATCTGCTTGGCGAATACGCTCTAAATCTGGCTCAATCGCTTCTGCTGTCAGTTTGGCGTTCGCTTCAGCTGAAATGCAAATGCTGTTCTCCCCACTGTCCGACACTTGAATCATCGCGATACCTGTCGGGCAATTTGGCTGCATCTTCACACCAGTGATATCGATGCCGTCCATTTTGAAGTTTTCGCGAATGTTAATGCCGAATGAGTCGTCGCCCACACAAGCGATAAAACCGATGTCTGCATTTAATCGCGCCGCCGCGACGGCTTGGTTGGCACCTTTGCCACCTGGGATAACTTGATAGTTGCGACCATGCAGCGTCTCGCCTGGGCGAGGGAAAGAAGGCACTTGAAGAACATGGTCAGCGTTTACACTACCTAACACCACTAACTTATTCATACGGTTATCCTCGGTTCTGAATGAACCCTTTTTAAAAACGGTTTAGGAAAATACATTAGATGACTTTAACTTCTCTTCCTGATAAAGGAGTCTCGACAAAAAGCCAAAGGCATCTATACCCCACACTTTGCAGTATTTTGGGTAAGTTTGCCCTCACCTCCTAAACGACAGATATAAACGGAGGAGAGAGCAAAAATTAGGATGATTTATTGGAACTAAAAACTTACTTAGTGACTACTTTTAGTGGTACCGGGATGTACTCTTCTACTTCTTCACCTTTCAAAACTTTGTCAGCCGTTTCAACACCTAAAGCACCGATAAGGTCTGGTTGCTGAGCAATAGTTGCCGCTAGTTTGCCACGGTTAACTGCTGCAATGCCGTCTTCCGTACCATCAAAACCAACGATAACGACATCTTTGCCAGAAGCTTGAACTGCGCGAAGTGCACCTAGCGCCATTTCATCATTCTGTGCAAATACCGCTTGTACATCCGGGTTAGCCGCTAGCAGGTTTTCCATTACGTTTAGACCTTTCGTGCGGTCAAAGTCAGCTGGTTGGCTAGCAAGAAGATCCATATCGCTGCCCTTCACGGCATTCATAAAGCCTTCACCGCGCTCACGCGCTGCCGATGTGCCCGCAATACCTTCAAGTTGAATGACTTTTGCTTTTTCGCCGACTTTTTCCATGATGTAGTGGCCTGCCATTTCACCACCAATTACGTTGTCCGACGCGATGTGACTCACGACTTCACCACGGCTTGCACCACGGTCTAATGTCAACACAGGGATCTTAGAACGGTTCGCCATACGAATTGCATTAGACACTGCATCAGAATCCGTTGGGTTGATAAGAATTGCTTTTACGCCGCGAATACTTAAATCCTCGATGTTCGACAGTTCTTTACTCGGGTCATTTTGCGAGTCCAGTACAATTAAGTCGTACCCCAATTCTTTCGCTTTTGCTTCCGCACCGTCTTTCATCGTTACGAAGAACGGGTTGTTTAGCGTCGAAACCACAATCGCCATGGTATCTTGAGCTTGCGCCGCTACCGATACGGTTGAAGAAAGAAGTGCAGCAGAGATAAGAGTTGCAAGTTTTTTCATCGTTCTAGTCCTTTGTGTAGGGTGAGCCAGTACACGTCTCCTGACTCGGTTTGTATTCACTGTTTTATATATACAGATTGTTATGAATTACTTGTTTTTGTTGTCTACCAATACCGCAAGCAAGATAACCACTGCTTTTGCAATCATTTGGTAGTAGGAAGAAACATCAAGTAGGTTAAGTGCATTGTTCAAGAAACCGATGATCAGCGCACCAATCAAGGTACCCATGATACGACCTTTACCGCCCATCAAGCTGGTACCGCCAAGAACAACCGCTGCGATAGCGTCTAGCTCGTAGCCCATACCCGCTGTTGGCTGCGCCGAAGAAAGACGAGACGTTACAATAATGCCTGCAAGCGCTGCTAACATACCGCAGATGGCGTAGACACCAATCTTCACTCGGTCTACATTGATACCTGATAGGCGAGTCGCAGACTCATTGCCGCCTAGTGCGTAAACATAGCGACCAAAGCGCGTGTGGTTAAGTAAATACCAAGCCGCTGCAAACACAACCACCATTAACCAAACAGGAACCGGAATGCCTAGAGCGTAGCCAGTACCAAACCATGCGAACGCATCCGCGGTGTCAGTAAAGCCTGTTGAGATTGGTCGACCTTCGGTGTACACCATGGTCACACCACGTAGTAACGTCATGGTAACCAGCGTAGCGATAAATGCCTGCACCTTGCCCTTCGCAATAATGATACCGCTGATCGCACCTAACGCTGCGCCCGCAAGTAAAGCAGTGGGAACCGCCACCAGCACCGGGACTTCAAGCGCAATCATGCTTGCCGCAAAGGCACCACACAACGCCAATACCGAACCAACACTTAAGTCGATACCTGCGGTTAAAATAACTAATGTCATACCCACTGCGATAATGGCATTCACGGAGGTTTGACGAAGAATGTTGAGAATGTTGTCGACCGTAAAAAAGTTCGGGTTCAAAAATGACACAACAACGATCAGAAAGATCAAAGCTATCAGTGATTTTTGCTCAATCAGCCACTCTTTTGTGAACAACTTCTTGTTGCCAGTTTCGGTTGGTTTGCTCATGGTATTCGTACTCATGCTGCTTCCTCATTGATCTCTTTGCCTACGGCACAGGCGAGTAATTTTTCTTGATCGGCGTCTTTCGCATCAAATTCGCCAGTGATACGACCTTCATGCATCACTAAAATACGGTCGCTCATGCCGAGCACTTCAGGCATCTCGGAAGAAACCAAGATGATGCTCATGCCTTCGGCCTTAAACTTGTTGATGAGCTGATAAATCTCTTTTTTTGCTCCGACATCAACACCACGTGTCGGCTCATCCAGAATCAGAACTTTAGGCTTCGTCATTAACCCTTTCGCTATCGCAACTTTTTGCTGGTTACCACCAGATAAGTTGCCGATGATTTGATCTCGCGTTGGGGTTTTAATGTTGAATAACTTAATAAAATCTTCCACAGCAATCACTTCGTCGCTGTGTTGAATCTGGAAGCCTTTGGTCAGCTGGTTTAGCGAACAAAGTGACATGTTCTCCTTAACCGAAAGACCTAAAACCAAACCATCGCCTTTGCGATCTTCAGAGATGTAAGCGATACCATTTGCCAAACCATCTTGCGGGCTAACCGGGTTAATAGTTTTGTTATCAAGATTGATAACACCATGCTCACTAGGTAATGCGCCGTAAATGACTTTCATGAGTTCAGTGCGGCCTGCGCCCATCAAGCCAGAAATTCCAAGAATCTCACCACGCTTGAGAGTAAAGCTCACATCCTGAACGCCAGACCCAGTCAAACCAATGACTTCAAGACAAGTTTCGCCATGTTGGACATCAATACGTGGATATTGCTCTTCTAATTTTCGGCCAACCATCATTTCAATTAGGCCATCTTCATCAGTGTCGGACACCTTGCACTCACCGATAAACTTACCATCACGAAGCACCGTAATATCATCACAGATTTCAAAGATTTCTTTAAGACGATGCGAAATGTATACGATGCCGCATCCTTGCTCGCGGAGCTCATTAATCACTTTAAACAGTGATTCCGTTTCGGTATCGGTCAATGCGTCCGTTGGCTCATCCATAATGATGACTTTCGACTCAAACGAAAGTGCCTTTGCAATTTCCACCATTTGTTGTTCACCAAGGCTTAAATCGCCAAGCAATGTTTTTGATGAATGCTTTACATTCAGACGTTTTAAAAGCTTGTCAGCCTCGTCATACATTTTGCCCCACTGGATACGTCCTAAGGAGCCAGTGAACTCTCGTCCCAAGTAAATATTTTCGGCAATCGTCAGCTCAGGAATCAGGTTCAGCTCTTGGTGAATAATGCTAATACCAGCTTCCTGTGAATCGCGTGGCCCTTTAAAGGCCGCCGGCTGACCTTGATATTGAATGCTCCCCGCATCCATGTGGTAAATGCCTGTCAACACCTTCATTAACGTTGACTTGCCTGCTCCATTTTCACCCATCAGCGCCATCACACGGCCTGGATAAACATTCAGGCTTGCTTTGTCGAGTGCTTTTACGCCCGGAAACGCCTTCTCAATTTCGCTTAGTTGTAGAATGGCTTGAGTCATAATCTGTCCTCAATATCTCTGGCTTAAAAAACCACGCCCGCTTGGAAAATAACGTTCGCATATGGCGAGCATTCGCCCGTTCTTACGATAGCGCGACTTTGGGCCGTGCGTGCTTTAAACGCTTCATGTGACACGTAGCTCACCTCAATAGATTTGCCCGTTTCTTCACTCTCTTTGCTCAGTTCGTTGAGCAACGCTTCATGCAAAACTGGGCTTGCATCAGAGAACTCTTCCGCAATGATGACCCCTTCGATTTGGGACTCAGATAGAATTACGCGAACAGTATCAAGAAAACTTGGTACCCCATGCGTTAGCGCCAAATCGATTCGCTGAACATGCTCTGGGATTGGTAGACCAGCATCACATATCGTGATCTCGTCGGTGTGGCCTAGCGTCGCCACCAAGTAAGAAATATCTGAGTTAATTAGGGTACTTTTTTTCATCTCATCGACCTTTCGGTTACACGTTCATACAACCATGAGCGCCTGTTTTAAAGTGTTTTGTTATTAACAGAAAACTCATCGAAACGTTTCGATGAAATAATAATTCGTCATCGCAATTTGACCAGTGTGAGATCGATAAGGTGTGAGAATGATCTGTAATTCAATTGTCATTGAATAGGAAAAGTGCACTTGAGTCACACTTTATCATCGAAACGTTTCGATGACAGTATTTCCCTGTCATTACAGTTAGGTTTTATACAGGGAGGGAGGAAAAGAGACGTCCAACTACTGAGAAAACCTCTAGTTAATAAGCTCGAAACCTTTCACGTCATCACAATTCTTAGATAGCTGCCTGATTTTGGAGAACGCTCACCTTACAATCTGGTTACAATTTGCCAAAACACATCATCCGTTCAGTACCTTACCTGGTACGCGACGTTTGTAGGGACACAAACGGAAACTAAGAACCATAATGAAGTTAAGCAATAGAGTCATTTTGCTTGTCGCGCCAGTGATCTTATTAAGCGCGTTAGTATCTAGCTATATTATTTATAGCATTCAAAAAGTGACGCTCATCAAGCGGGAAGACAGCTATATTCAGTTGCAGATGGAAAAGCTCGCCGGGCAGTTTCGACAAGCGAATATTTTTCTTAATAGCTATGCCTATACGCTCAGTAAAAGTGATGTATTACAAGACTATTTGGTAAATCATAACAACCCCTATCGTGAACGAGTCTTGTTTAACCGATTAGACGAGACCGCTGAAGTATTGAGCCATGGTTACAAAGGCGATGCGAGCATGGCGATCCTCGACGGCAAACAAAACCTTCTCTACTACACAGAAAACAAATATTACGAATCATCGGGCGTGGTTGACCCAAAGGTGTTAGAGTACATATCACGAAGTTTCAATGAGAGAGAGGCTTTCAGTCACACTGGCTTTATTTATAACTCCAGTGGACAAAGCATTCTTCTTCAATATGAGGTCGTCGACAAAAGAACGGGGACTCCCCCTTTGAGCTTTGACTCGAAAAATGTGTTTTTTGTGGTAGTTTCCGTATCACTTGAAGCCTTTAACGAGATTAAGCATGACATCGAGTTTGACACGCACAGCGTGATTACTTTCGCCGACAAACCCATTTATCTTGATATTCCTCTCGCTCAAACCATTGAGCTGCTGCCGCACTTTTATGCCGTGCTTTCTCCTGCCGAATATTTAATGTGGAACAAAGTCGATAAAGTGTGGCTAGAACTTGCTTTCTCCTTTGGCGTAGCGGCGTTTTTCACCATCACATTAATCATTTTGGTGTTGTACCGCTATGTGTTGCGTCCTGTTTCTCGCCTTGATAAGCAGCTGAACGAACTTGAATCTAATCAACGTGACAATATTGAAAAGCTAGAAACAAACGATGAAATAGGACGCCTCTCTGCACGCTTTTTTGATATGTATGAGGAACTTAATGTCATCTATAAAAAGACAAAACGCCTAGCTGAAACGGATCACCTGACGCAACTTGCCAATCGCCATCGTTTTCATGAGCTTGCCACTCGTGAACTTATCTCCCCTTCGCAGTTTCTGTGGGTTGTTTACGTCGATCTTGATAACTTTAAATACGTGAATGATAAATACGGGCATGAATTGGGAGATAACTTATTAAAAGTGTTCTCATCACACATCAAGAATGCTTGTCAAAAGTTCTCGCACGATTACAACAGCCCCTGCTTTGCCGCCAGGTTATCTGGTGACGAATTTGCAATTTTGCTGAGCTCAAATCAAGAGGTAAAACGCTTGCCTGATTTGCTTGCATCAGAGTTACTAAAACCAATTAGTAATCTCAGTTCATCTTGGAGTAATTCATTTCCCGTTACGGCAAGCGTAGGTATTGCATAATATCCTCAAGACGGTACTGACATCGCGAAGTTACTCTCCAGTGCCGATGCGGCTATGTATCAAGCAAAACGGGCAGGGAAAAATCAATACGCCTATTATTCAGCCGCTCTCAATATTGAGTCTCAAAGACGAAGTCAGCTTGAACGTGCGCTCCGAAAAAGCAATGTAGAGGAAGAATTCCACCTTGTTTTTCAACCCTATATGAACAACCGAAGCAACGAAATTGAGGGGTTAGAAGTCTTGTTGCGCTGGGAAGCCGAAGGTATCGGCCCTATCCCCCCAAAGGAGTTTATTCCAATTGCAGAGCAAGCCGGATTATTTGATAAAATTGACCGCTGGGTTTTCGCCAATGCAACGGCGGAATACCATCAATTAAGGAATATTTTCGGTAAGGATATTGTTCTTTCGGTCAATCTTTCATCAGCAGAGCTAAACTCGATAGAAATGGCAAACTACATCCATGAACAAGCGACACTGCACAGTGTTAAACCAGAATGTATTGAAATAGAGATAACTGAAACCTTTGCCGCAGAACAACAAGGCACGGCCCTACTTGATGAGCTATCAAAGCGTGGCTACCGTCTTGCAATTGATGACTTTGGTTCTGGTTACACATCGTTAACTCAGCTCGTTCAGTATCCGGTTCAAAAAATCAAATTTGATCGAGAGTTCCTCGTTACATTGATGAAGACCAACAACGGCCATGTGATCAAACCTATTATTGAGCTATGCCATGCCCAGAATAAAACGGTTACAGCAGAAGGTATTGAACACAATATGATGCATGAATGGCTATCGGCATACCGCTGCGACTATATGCAAGGCTATTTATTTGGCAAACCAATGACTAAAGAACAATTGAGCTTGTGGTGGCAATCGGCAAATGACGACAGTCGATTTGATGCGTCCATGGCCAGCTCAATTAGGGTTTCAAGAACATAAGTTAAGGGGAGACGTACAGCTGTCACAACTGTGGCGGCTGTATTTAGTTATATATGAGCTTCATTGATAGATGCTCAGCTTTTGTTCCCCCATACCTATATCTATGACTTTAGTTGAGTAAATTACTATTTATTCGTTTTTAAACCAGCACTTCCTTGAAATCCAAACCGGTCAAATTCAGCGCTTTGACGCTATCGTACAAGCCACCTTTTTTGTCCGTGCAAAACGTTCTGAGCCCAGCACCTTTTACTCTGAACAAGTCAGATTCATTAGCGACTTCTCTATTCAAAACGAGTTTCTTAAACGGTCTAGCACGACTTAGCTTACCATGACGAAGATTATACTCGGTAGCCGAGGTATCAATGGCATCAATTTGAGTGACAATGTTTAATGCTCGCCAAGGCTTTCCTTGTAGATTTAATGGTAAAAATTCGACATTCTCGCTCAACACATCGAGCTTATCCGCAATAGAAGCGGATACAGCAAGAGTAAAAGATCCCCATGCTGCAATATCAGGCCTGGGCAATGGCTTTTCACCCATAACGTCTAACCATTCAATATCAATACTTTTCCAACTGGCTTTAACAGACTCTCCATAGAGTTGGATAGGTTTGCTTGCCGTTACTTGAAGAGATATTTCCAATGGCGACTCTTGCAACATTGCAAAATCATTAACATTGGGAGTGACAATAAACACTTTATTAAATGCTGTCATAACCGTCCTTAAATAAATTTGAGCGCTTTTCTTAATGAGACGAGCGCTTTCACACCAAACCAAACCAAACCAAACCAAACCAAACATAATAGATAGAGTTTACTTTCATGTTCAAAAATTTAATGAATTAATATCTGGCGTTCTTATCTTTTAATTTCTAAGTTTTATTATTTATATATTTTAATCCACACGATAGAATTATTTTTTCAATTTTTACTATGTACCCTTCCTTATGTAATCGAATAAATTAGAGAATAAACAATAGCACGCATCACTTCACTTTTGTCGAGCTCATCACTCTCACTTAAACGATACATTCAGAAGTTCAATTTTTGTACGACTTAGACTTAGCTTTGTCAATCGTGAATTAAAAACAACCGATTCACCGTTGTTTTACTGCCTTTTCTTACCACCCTGTTGTTTATTCATACATTATAAATGCATTTATACACATAACGATTCGGCGTTACGATTTGTTACGAGTTAAATCACAAACTTTTGAGGTATTGGATAAAGCGTAGAAAAAGAAAACACATTGAAATAAAAAGAGTTTCTAAAGTACGAAAAATAAAACGCCGTTTTTATAAATTAGCAACTTCACAAATATCCTTAAACACAGTTTTATTAATTACATATATCAGATATTATTTACGCCGAAGTTTATAGAAACCATCGTTAAACTTCATATTTTATATAAGTTTCAATTAGTTAGTTTTTAACTCGAAAACTTATCGTCAACCCAATATCAAGCACCTAAGCGTGCAATAAGAAACATTGGGAATAGAATTATATTGATGTGCATGTTGTTTTAACGAATGCATGAAGCAATCGGTAAATTTGTAACACCATAGAGTTTTATTTAGCCAAGATGAAAAAGTTAATTTTATTATTTACATGTGCGCTGTTGTCTGTCTCACCTTTTGCTTTTGCAAAACAATCAGATAACGAACCCAGGGATCATTTACGACCAAAGCAAGCTGAACATGTGTTTAAACAAGCCAAGCTAGATGGCATAGTAGACTTTAAGTTGTTCAGTGACGCTTACATCGCTTATCAGAAGACACCCGATAGAAAGAAGTCGGTACTAACGATCATCGACTATAGTAAACCATCAACTGAAAAGCGTTTTTATGTGGTTGATTTAGATAAAAAGAAGCTAATCTACAATACGTATGTTTCTCACGGCGTGAACAGCGGAAAGAAAACAGCGACACAGTTTTCAAATGTCGTGAACTCGCGAAAAACATCATTGGGCACTTTTTTGACTGATACCACTTACTACGGCTCAAATGGCTATTCACTTCGATTAGATGGGCTAAGCTCTGGATTAAACGACAAAGCTCGCGAGCGTTACATTGTCGTGCACGGCGCCGATTACGCAAACCCTTCCTTCATCAAGAAGAATGGATACCTCGGACGCAGTTGGGGTTGCCCTGCTTTGCCAGAGAAGTTGTCTCGCGAGATCATTGACACCATAAAAGGCGGCAGCGTTATTTACGCAAGCGCATAATATCGATGCGACACATATGGGGAAGAAAAAGAAGATTCTATTTCTTCCCTAGTAATAATCCTGTTAGCTTAATCGTCCTGTGCAACGACTCTCTTTCCATTTTCGCTTACTCGAAAGCGAAAACTATTGTGTTATTCGCTGATATACCTAAGTGCGATCAGAAAACTCTGTTCATCCCCCTTCCATCTCGTTAGTATACGCTGAGTTCATCAGACACTGGCTTTCATCGTTATCATAGTTCCACTAAGATTCCTTAATCATGGTGGGTAACTGTGGCTTTATATGTTTAGGGTTACTTCTTGCGTTATCTACACCGTATATTATTGATGCTTTCTTTGTCCCTGCTCTCAGGGCTCATCACAGCTTCATATGCGCATGAGTGGCACCACACCAAACATTACACTTCCGAGCGCCTACTTAAACTCTCTCAACAGGACGATTTTGAGCTAGCACACACTGATTTTCATGCCTCAGCTTCTCTGAGCTCTTGGGGTTCAGAAAGTTACTACCTACATATAAAGCGCGAGTTGTTCGGGCTTGTCTCCTGTCGCCGAACATCAGCTACTGATGGCGTTTTATCATCAGATTTTACTCCTGATTATTTTTTACTTATTGCTTTCTCTTCTCCACCACTACTGGAGTTGGCAAAACAAGCATCTCGCTTACCTCTAGACAGTTATGGCGGACTCATGAGTCAACGCTCTCTTTATCGCCTCTCAGGAAGAAAGGAAGCGAACTTAATGTACGTCTTTACTCATGGTCGCAACGCCTTCTCTGTTGTTTAACTTTTTATGACATACAGAGAACACGAAAATGTAACGATAAGAACCAATATGCTCATTGTTACTAGAACCAATTTGAGGTCCATATAATGACAAGAATCGCTACAACCATCGCACTAGCATTACTATTTGCAGCGGGCTCAACCTTAGCAAACACAGAAACTAAGCCAGAAGAAATGAGTAACGACACTCTGTTAGAGTGTGCCAACGTTTCTAACGCACGTATTGCAGTTCCGGAACACAGAGCGATGTTCAGACACTACTTAATGTCTGAGAGAGACTACAGCTTTGACCAGCTATCGTCTGCCGAACTTGAATTTAAAGCAGCAGATAAGAATGAGTCTGAAGTAGAGAACATCTACAAGTCTCAGTGCAAAGAAGTTGGCGAATACCTATATAGCATTGGCTATTAAATTCGAAACCCTAACGACACTCAAAAAGAAAGGCGCAATGTATGCGCCTTTCTTTTTACTGACAAAAACCTGTCGATTAGATGTCTAATCTGCATACAAGCTTAAAAGTGCAAATCAAAGTAAACTTATTGGGAAAACTCTGACACATCCTTGGGTTTACAGGTCGCTCGACGTGCTTTAACAAACAAGAAACTAAGCACTCCAATCACAAGAGTAATTATTGGTGCCGCCATTAATAGCATTGTGATTGCTTTGCTCATATTTTCTGGTAGCAAAGGAAGTAATGAACCAAAACCGCATAATATCAGCGTCCATAAAATCGCACTCAGCCACGCAAAGTAATGGAATTTACTAATACGTTTCACTCGCAACCCCATCATTAATGGCAATAGGGAACGAACAACCGGAATAAACCGCGCGCACAAAAGCGCAACCAATCCATGTTTACTGAGTAATACGTCGACTTGTTCCAAACGCTTTTGAGGAACCGCACTCACCCAGCCTTGAACCTTAGGTAAGCGATTTAGCCACTTGCCTTGTAAATAAGCCGCCCAACTTCCCAACCCCGCACTAACAGTTATCACCAACATGATCATAATTGGGTCAAGGACGCCAACCGCCGCCAGCGTACCGGATAATACGACGACACTGTCGCATGGGAAAGGTGCAGCAGGAATAAAACCACTTTCCAAAAAGATACTCACAGCAACAACAAAATAAACCAAACCTGCACTGCCTGGCGCCATTAACGCCGTGAAATCTTGATGCCAAAAAGCACTCAAGACCTGAATGATCGAATCAAACATAAACCGCTCCTAAGCATAATTAACCAAAAGTTGCAAAAACATGGAATGTGTTAGCGAGCATGTATAAAGCGGTATATGAAATTCGACTCTTTTCTCACGCCGATTCTGTATTTAGAGTGAGTAAAAATACTTTCAATACAACAACCTAAAGCCTCATTACCGATGCGTTTTAGCCGCTTCATCGAGTAAATTGCCGAACGATGCGCCCACCATGCTACATCAAGCATTTCAAACCATTCGGGTTCTACATCGTCGTTCGAGCTCATTTCCTTAGCATGGCTAACCCTCAATACATTCCGGCTGTTTAAACTCGGAAAGTCTTGCTGTATTGAAGAGATGGGATGTTCTGAAAAGTGCTTCGACTTAGCGTCAACAGCGATATTCTGGTTATGAACGGAAAGAAAATTTGGGTGTGAGTACGCAAGGCTCATGCTCGGAGCCAACAAGCAGAAAAGTAGTCCGAGTAAAGCAATCAGAGTCGTACGCACAAAGGTAA
Source organism: Vibrio sp. D431a (assembly GCF_030248655.1). Classification (NCBI taxonomy): domain Bacteria; kingdom Pseudomonadati; phylum Pseudomonadota; class Gammaproteobacteria; order Vibrionales; family Vibrionaceae; genus Vibrio; species Vibrio sp. D431a. The sequence continues at coordinate 81,362 of NZ_JAHGAP010000029.1, forward strand.
CCAGAACCAAAATGATAAGTTCTTTTAACCCTGTGCGTAACTATTGGCAATTAGTATTCTTAATCGTTAAGAATACTAATTATTTTTCACCGTAAGGGTAGCTTTCAAACATCTTCGCGATTTCTTCTTGGATGAGAGATTCTCTTTTCTCAGAGCTCATTGACTCAGACAGTTTACGACTTGAAACGCCTTTCCAAACGACTTGATTAGCCTTTGCATCAACCAGTTCAACCACCAACTTCCCATACTTACGCTCTTTATATCTTTCTGGGCTTGAAGTGATCACACCAAAGCTATTCCAGCCATAGCCAAAGCTCACCGACGATCCTGAAGAAACAAGCTCGGATTCTTCTACGATATCATGATGTACGTAAAGGTCACCGCCACTATTTACCTTATTTAAACCCTTACCCTCAAGCTGTTCAGCAAGCCCTTGCTCAATACGTCGACCATCAATACTGGTAGGAGCTTCCGCCTGAGCACCGAAGTCAAACGTTCTGTAAGCTGAAAAGTCGGCTTGTTTATCTACATCGGTTGTCACGGTCGTACAAGCAGATACCAGCATCACCACCAACCCTAATATCAAACCTCTCATCATGTTAAATCTCCTTTGGTTAAGCTGACTGTTTCAGCAGAATTACCCTGTGTTATACATACGCATCAACAGTAAAAAGTAATCATTTCAATATCTAGTCTTGACCATGAAACGTGACTGTTCAATAAACGAGATTAACCTTTGCACAAAAAATCTTGAATATCATCAACATCTAAACACCTAAGAATTCGGTGTTTACGACCTAATTGGAAGCCTCTAGGCTTAGTAACGAAATCGCGAGTGCCACAAAAAACCAGAGACAATGAACACTTTAACATCAGTCCGCTACTTTTTTAGGCAACTGACAAACATTTGATGAGAAAAGACTTTTCTTTTTCGTCCAGTGTGGCATATTAACCGAGTCCTATCGATGCGCGGGCATCGTATAATGGCTATTACCTCAGCCTTCCAAGCTGATGATGCGGGTTCGATTCCCGCTGCCCGCTCCAATCTCTTTATCTCAATTTACTCATAAAAATCCGATGGCGGAGCGAACAAACGGCGGCAGCGTTGTTTCCATGATAAGTTTGGTCGAGTTACGTCATAAAACATGTCTTTCCATTCTGCAAACGTCACGCGGATGGGATTAAAGCTGTTTACAGGTTTAGAAACCCCATACCGAACCGTTTCCACCTCTGGTTCAAACGTTCCGAACATTCGATCCCAAATAATTAATACACCCGCATAATTTTTGTCGATGTACTGACGGTTCACACCATGATGAACGCGATGGTGAGACGGCGTGTTAAATACCCACTCTAGTGGCCCGAGCGAACGAATTGATTGGGTGTGAACAAAAAACTGTAAGCCCAGATTAAACAACACAACGAAGACAACCCATTTTGGCTCAAAACCAATAATCACCAAGGGCAACCAAAAAATCCACATCCCCGCTAGCGGATACATTAAACTTTGACGAAAGGCGGTACTGAAGTTCATTCTTTCCGAACTGTGATGAACAACGTGCGCGGCCCACATCCAACGAATACGATGGCTAGCCCGATGAAACCAGTAATAGAAAAAATCTTGCAGGACAACAAGTAAAAGAAAAGCTGAGACGCTCATTTCGATATCAAACAAACGCCAATCAAACCACCACAAATACAACTGAGCAATCAGTAAACCCGTGAGTATGTCTGTCGCTTGGTGTAAGCCCGCAAGAACAAAATTACACGCTACTTCAGGGAAGTAATACGTCGCGCTTTCAGGCAAGCGTCCTCTTCTTTGTCCGAACCAATATTCGGCAAGCATGCAGAAAAAGAAAACTGGAGCCAGAATCATCAGAAGTAATTCTGGGCGGTCCATCAACTGCGTCCAATCCATTGTGTTTCTACCATTTTGCATAGTGATCTTCAGTAAGACCCATAACTTCTTCTAACTGATGTTTGATGCCATTTCCATCGATAATATAGCCAGAGAAATAACCGATGTACTGACGAAAGTTACTTTTGAGAAGCCAAAAATTTTTCTTCTCTGAGCGTCGATTCAAAGGCGTGAACTGTAAGTTAACTCGTTTATCTTCAGACGTAATATGCCACTTTTGCCCTTCATCACTTCGTGAAAACTGAAACTGCACAGGTTGCAAAAAGTGACGCTGACCATTAATCCACAATACATTTTCGCAATAGCCAGTTTCATTAACGCCAGCTGCCAAGTTCAACCCCAGACGCCTGTCATCCTCAAAGCAATTGATACTCGCCCAGCGCCAACTTGTTTCTCGCCGCATGTACCCAGCGGAAAAATCGTAACCAGCAGCCACCTCTGAAAGATCTTGCTCTTTTCCTAATATGAACAAGTTACCGTCTACTGCTAACGCATTGTGCTTCTGAGTATATGTCCAACCCGCATAACCTGTTGGCGTACACAACATTAATGGCAAACTCATATTTTCTGGACGTAAATAGAGATCCGCATTGACTGACTCTGTCACAAAGTGGACGTGCCAAATACCATCCTTAATAGAAAACTGAACTCTTTTGTTAGCAAGATGGGCAAGACTGCACCAACTGGAAGGCTGAGTTTGATAACCTATATTAAAAGGTTTCAACCATTGTTGCTCAATCAACTTATTCTTTTTAATATCAAACAGGTAGCAAAAGCCGGATGCTAAATACCGTATATCAGCAATCGCTACTCCAATGACGTAATTAGGTGTGACCAAATTGACGAACTGAAACTGCTTATAATCGCGGTAACGGCGCCACTTAGATACCGGCTTATCCATCTCATCGAGGTAGGTAAATTTATCTAGCTGTAACGATGTTGGAATTCCATCAAGGTGGCCAAACGCTGGTAGGCCATTCTGCTGAATAAACGAGTTCAGAACCTTAAGCTCATCCATATAGTTGTCTTTTCACAAGTTATCACACACACAAACTTTAACATGACGTTAACATAAACAATTTGCGTAACTGCACAACAACATCGACTAAAGTGATTTCTGCTTGTTATATGTGAAACTGATCACTCAACCACCCGCTTACTTAGCTAGCCCTACCTATCTCAACCAACACAGCCTGGGTTAGAAGCTGCACATTCTCATCCGCAGGAAAGACCACTACAACCATTGAATCTTGGTCAAAATCACTATTTAATGGAAATACATTCATATAAACTGATTGCTTATTCACATCAAGGAAGAAATCTATGTCATACATACACGATACTATTGTTGCGTTGCAACACAGTAGCCCTGCGCAAAAAGAATTTTACCAAGCGGTAGAAGAAGTATTAACTTCTCTCGCGCCGGTAATAGAAGGCAATAATAAATATAAGGAACAAGCGATTATCCAGAGGATCGTCGAGCCAGAACGTCAAATCATGTTTCGAGTTCCTTGGGTTGATGATGCTGGAAATGTACAAGTAAACAAAGGTTATCGAGTTGAATTCAACTCTGCTTTGGGGCCGTACAAAGGAGGATTGAGATTCCATCACTCAGTCAATGCGAGCATCATAAAATTTCTCGGCTTTGAGCAAATTTTTAAAAACGCACTGACTGGCCTTCCTATCGGTGGCGGCAAAGGCGGTTCAAACTTCGATCCTAAAGGAAAATCCGACGGCGAGATCATGCGATTTTGCCAATCATTTATGAACGAGTTGTACCGTCATATCGGTCCTGCCACCGATGTTCCCGCAGGCGATATCGGCGTCGGGGCGCGCGAAATTGGCTATATGTTTGGTCAATACAAACGATTGACGGGGCGCTACGAAGGTGTGCTTACAGGCAAGAGTCTTCTTTGGGGTGGCTCACTCGCCAGAAAAGAAGCGACAGGATATGGCGCCGTCTATTTTGCAGAATGCATGCTCAACGACCGCAACGATTCATTGAAAGGGAAAACTTGCCTCGTTTCTGGTGCTGGCAACGTGGCTATCTACGCCATTGAAAAACTGTACCATATGGGAGCAACGCCGGTTACATGCAGCGACTCTCGAGGTACGATCTATCATGAGCACGGTATTGATCTTAAGCTCCTCAAACAACTGAAAGAAGTGAAAAGAGCAAGCTTAGAAGAATATTTAGAAACTTACCCTGAAGCAGAATACACACCAGAGGGCGACTATCCTAATGAAGGACATGCTGTTTGGCGATATCAGGCTGATGCTGCCTTCCCTTGTGCGACTCAAAATGAATTAACGTCAGACGACGCACTGGCTCTTATCGAAAACGGATGTATTTTGATTAGTGAAGGGGCGAACATGCCAACCACCCGTGATGCTGCCAATATTATCGTGGACTCAGACATAGCTTATGGGCCTGCCAAAGCAGCCAATGCAGGCGGCGTTGCAACCAGTCAACTTGAAATGGCGCAAAACGCGAGCATGCAAAACTGGACGTTTGAACAAGTGGATAGTCAGTTGCAAACCATCATGAAAAATATTTTCATCAATGCAAACGAAACCAGTAAAGAGTTTGGCCAACCTGGAAATTTAGTTTTAGGCGCCAACATTGCAGGTTTTAGAAAAGTCGCTGATGCAATGATTGAGCAAGGTGTCGTCTAGATAAACGAGCCAGCAGGATGACTGCTGGCTTAATATAACTCCGCAATAGGCCGCGCTTTTGATAAAGAGCTTCACTTAATTCGCAATAAGCGTTGTCACTTCTGTTTTAACGGAGTTGGCGATAAAGCAATTCTCATGTGCCATGTGGTGCAGTTTTTCTAATTGAGATGGTGTCGGTTGTTTTTCACCTGAAAATGTTATCTTAGGGTTTAACGTTACCTTTGATACCCACTCTTTTCCGTTTTCGCCTTTTTCAAGCTCCCCTACCGCTTCATCTAAGTAACTGTCTACAACGTAACGTCGCTTTGCTGCAATAGACAGGAAAACGAGCATATGACAACTAGAAAGTGCCGCGACAAACGCTTCTTCTGGATCAACGTTTTCTGCTACGGATAGTGGTAATGGTACTACGTGGGGAGATGGAGATGCTGGGACTTGCAACCCTCCATCAAATTGCCAAATGTGTGCCCTACTATACTTATTATCACTAAACTCTTCGCCAGCTTTACGATGCCATTTGATTAAAGCGGAATGCTTACTCATTCTAACTCCCTGATTTTCCGACGACGAATCAACACTATCCGTCCTTGCCACAGTAAACCACAACAAAATGAGTTAAGGAAAGCATCGCACTCACAGGGACTATAAAATCTGTTGAGGATCGGCATTGTTCCTCTGGATATCATCCAAAAGTCTATGAGACTGATGGATGTTGACCTGTAACCGATTGATCAGCATCTGCAACTGCTCAATCTCGGGACTTTGGTTGGCTTTAAGTTGAGTTTCCAGGGCCTCCGTTTGGCTCGCCAAAATAGGTAAACTTAGGTTCAGTGCCATCCCTTTCGTTTTGTGCAACGTCAGCTCTAATGAAGCAAAGTCTTCAGCCATAAAGTATTCAATAAGCTCATCAACAGATGTCTCAAAATCGGCAATAATGCTTTTTAGCAGCTCGTCGAGTGCTTCTGGCTCATCTCGTAAAGAAGCAAACATGCCTGAACGGGAGAGTTCTTCCTCTGTTAACCTTAAGTTCTCGATTGGCTTACGTTGCAACTGAAGCACATTGCTGTCACTCGTTAGTGGCGGATTCTGTTTCGGTCCGAGTCTGGCTGCAAACTGTTTGAGAGCGTCTGAAAAGCTCTCATGCTGTAGCGGTTTTGTAAGCACATGGTCTGCTCCTGCTTCAATAAAGCTATCGTGAGCTTCACGAAATACGTCTGCCGTGTACGCAAAGAGTAATGTCTTGATACCTAACTCTTGTCGGATAACGCGTGTCGCCTCAACACCATTCATCTCGGGCATGTGGTTGTCCATCAAGATCAGGTCGTACTCGTTCTCTTTCGCCTTTTTAACCGCGATTAATCCATTTTCTGCAACATCCACTTCATGCCCAAGCTTTTCGCAAAACCCTTTTGCCACAATGGCATTCACACGGTTATCATCAGCAAGTAGTATCTTTAAATGGTGTGATTTTGCGCGAGGTTTCGGTGCTTCTTGCTGCTTTTTCGGAGCAGATTCTACCCAAGGAATCGGCAACTCAACGATAAATTGACTTCCAACGCCTTCTATACTCTTCAGAGTAATATGGCCACCCATCAAATCGGTTAGTTTTTTGACGATGGCTAACCCAAGCCCTGTTCCGCCGAACCTTCGAGTCGTTGATGAGTCTGCTTGCTCAAACGAGTTAAAAATATGCTCGTGCTTGTCTGGCGCAATACCAATACCGGTGTCGCTCACGCGCATGACCAACAACTGATTCGATTCATCTAACTCGGTTCTAACCAGCACATGCCCTTCATTGGTAAACTTCACCGCGTTACCGGCGAGATTAAATAAGATCTGTCGTAAACGCGCACAATCCCCAGTAAATTCAGTATATTCAGAAACCTCGTTTTCCAAGATTAGCTCGATATTTTTTTCATCAACAAGTGGTTTTATTGCGCTACACACCGGAGAAAGCACTTGATCGAGCTTAAACTTAGCTTGCTCAAATTCCAGTTTGTTTTCTTCAACTTTAGAAAAATCCAAAATATCGTTGAGGATAGTCATCAGATGCTGGCCAGAGTCAAGAATAACCCTAATGTGCTCTTTCGTCGTCGGCTCTTTGGTCTCTTCTGCAATCATTTGAGAAAGCCCTAGTACGCCATTCATCGGCGTTCTTAGTTCGTGACTCATTGCAGCAAGAAAATTTGATTTCGCTTTTGCCGCTCGCTCGGCTTTGTTTCTCGCCTCTTCAATTTCAAGATTCAACTGTTTTAAGTTATGCATTCGGTGATGTGACTGATAAACAAACGCGCTAACTAGAAACATCACCGCGATAAATACAAACAACCACGTAAAACGCGCCTCACTTTGAGCAATATTGAGTAACCGATGCTCTGAGCTTTCGACAAACTCAATATAAGTGTGATCAAGCAGTTCATTCGTCAGCAATTCAATTCTTTTATCACTCGTTTGAAGCCGTTTAAGGAAGTTCGCTTCTTTTTCACTCTCAACTTCAGTTTGTGTTAGAAGCAACTGGTTGAGAAATTCAAAATAACGACTGCCACCCAATGATTGACCGCTCTCGGTAGAAACCTCTTGCTGATATAAATTGAACAACATGAGTAATGCATACCGATTTTCTACCTGAACACTAATTAACATATCAAGCTTCAACGTTGTTTGAAGCACTCGCTCCTTAAACTGTTCAAGCGTATCCCTAACTTTTATACGATTGGGTGTCACGGGAAACCAAACTGATGCCTTTGATGATTCCAACAGTGCCTGTGCTGCGATTTCTATCTCTACTAAAGATGTTGTTAACTCATAGTTTTTCCTATCTTCAACGGCATATCGGTTCACGATAACATCACGCTCTTCAATCAACTCATGTCCGATATTCATTAGCCCTGCATGAAATTCTTGAGCGTTTTTTGAATTCATATACGACATATACGCCAGTGTGCAGCACGTCAGTATCCCAATAAAAAAGCAAAAGTTGATCAGTTTGAATTTATTCATTTTCCAACACCTCTAAAATTATGGGTCTAGGTGCTGTCAACGACTGCAAGAATGCTTCAATGTCCGCGACATTCTCATCGTTCATCGTTATACCGAGCTGGGTTTTAGCCATGATTTGTATCGCGTCGGATAACTTATCGACTTGCCCATTATGAAAATAAGGACTCGTTAGCGCGACATTGCGTAAACTGGCTACTCTAAAATAGAATCGCTCTTCATCTTCTATCGTAACGAGTTGCCGGCCCGAGTCCTCTACTACTGGCTTATCCTTGAAATAGGCGAACCTTTGGATCATCGCTCCGCCGATATTTTTGCCCTGATGACACTGCACACAACCTGAAGTCTGAAATGTTTTCCAACCTCTGATTTGCTGTTCACTCAGTACATGCGTGTAACCCAATAAGTAAGCATCGAATGGTGCGCCAGGCGTCTGCAGCCCTTCAACAAACTCCACAATAGCGGACTTGATATTATGAACGTTAATCGGCAATTCATCGTCACGACTAAATAGCGCTTGATAATGTTCACTCTCTTTTACATATTGCTCTATTGTTTGCCAGTTTGAGTCCATTTCCATTGGATTATGGATTGGACCATCAATCTGAGCCATCAAGGTGTTTTCCGTTCCATCCCATAAAAAACGATAATTTAACGCCGCATTAAACACTGTTATAGAATTTCTAATTCCATCACCTTTCACCCCCGTAGAGACTGGTGTATTTTCAGCGCCATTGGTTTGCAGATTGTGGCATGTCGCGCAGCTGACATTACCATTTGACGATAATTGAGGATCGCGGAAGAGATGCCAGCCAATTCTCGCTAGCTTAATATCCACATTAGGATCACCCTGTATGGGCTGAACTAGGGAGATATCACCTAACATCTTCGCGTTTCTTGCGGTTGTTGTTTGGCTCAAAATGAGTGTTACAACAGCTAGTGCGATTGCGCTGAATTGCCTCATCAACTACATACCTTAAACTTGTCATTGATATGAATTTAGTTGCATTTTGGCGTTTTTTCCACCGACAGGAAGTTGAAAAAACGAGTTAAGTATTGCTTTGTTTAAGGCTTTGGTTGAAGAGGGAGTAATAAGGCGAATAGGAAGAAACCTATCGCCTTATGAGTAGCTAACGTATTGAAATCTGAGTTTAGTGTAGAAAAGCCAAAAACCGTTGAAACCAAGTCACCTCTCCATAGGAGATCAGATCGAAAATAGTAAAGAAAACGGCACAGATAACGGCCAACTTAATCAAACGCTGAACAATAAACATAAACATCACAATTACCAATAATTTGCTTTAGTTTACTATCTCACACAGCGTTTATATATAAAAAAGTAGTCTCCTAATTAGCCTCGGCAGCTTATTCATTAGAACCTATACTCAAGCATCTCTAAGTTATTTGGATATACTTGAATTAGGATTTCAAAAAGTCCCTGTGACCACACAAGGAGGACTGCATGAAACGACTATGGATATGGTTCTTACCTTTACTCTTGATGGCCAGTCAAGCACTGGCGAATACTGTTTGGATTGTTCCTGTCAAAGGCGCTATAGGGCCTGCTACTAGCGACTATTTATCTCGTGAAATAGAAGAAGCTCAACTAAACGGTGTCAGTTTAGTGATCTTAGAGATGGACACACCAGGCGGCTTAGATAGCGCAATGCGAGATATTATTCACGCGATTACCACCTCCTCCACTCCAATTGCGACTTGGGTTGGCCCGTCAGGATCTAGAGCGGCTAGCGCAGGGACATACATTTTACTCGCCAGCCACGTTGCCGCCATGGCTGAAGCCACCAACCTTGGCGCGGCAACGCCCGTCGCGTTAGGTGGTGCCCCTCAGCCCCCTTCATCGGATGATGGCAAAGATCAAAACGCGGAAGAAACGTCAGAAGGAACCAACGAAGGTTCAGAGAAAGTTCCCGCGAAAACCGCAATGGAGAAAAAGGTGATTAATGATGCTAGAGCCTATATTAAAGGCTTAGCAAAGCTTCATGGCCGAAATGCAGAGTGGGCAGAGAAAGCAGTGAGCGAAGCAGCGAGTTTGGACGCCACAGAGGCATTGGAATTAAACGTTATTGATTATATAGCCAACTCACCAGAGGATTTAGTCAAAGCCATTGATGGACAAACTGTTAAAGTTAACAATCGTGATGTGACATTGTCACTGGAAAATCCCGTATGGATTGAAAGAACACCCGATTGGCGAGCAGAAATGCTAGCCGTTATAACCAATCCAAACGTTGCCTACATTCTAATGCTCATCGGCATCTACGGTTTACTTCTTGAATTTTACAACCCAGGAATTGGCTTACCCGGTGTGCTAGGTGGGATTTGTCTGCTTCTTGCCATGTACGCACTACAAATGATGCCCGTCAACTACGCAGGTCTTGGTCTGCTGTTACTCGGTATTGCACTAATGATAGCGGAAGCATTCAGCCCGAGCTTTGGTATTTTGGGCTTAGGCGGCGTTGTCGCCTTTGTACTCGGTTCGATATTTCTCATGGACAGTGAGTTACCAGGATTCCAGATCGCCCTTCCTTTGATTTTTGGTATTGCCATATTTTCCGTGGCTCTAATCGTGCTGACCGTCGGCCTGCTGCTCAAAATTCGTCGCCGGCGTGTAACGACGGGTTTAGAGACTTACCCTGGGAAGGTCGCCGTGGTAAGCGATGACTTTATCGATGGCGAAGGACGCGTTCAACTCAACGGTGCGTTATGGCGAGCTAAAGCCAAAGACCATCAACAATTCAAACAAGGTGATCACGTCACCATTGTTAATGTTAAAGGGCTGACCTTAACTGTGATGCCTGATGACCGCCAAAATAAATAGGAGGCGCTTTATGATGCTCTATACCGTTGCGGTGATCGTGGTGCTGCTGTTCGCACTAGCGACCCAAATGTTCAAGGTTTTGAGAGAATACGAACGTGGGGTTGTGTTCTTTCTTGGTCGATTTCAAGAAGTCAAAGGACCTGGTTTGATCATCCTTATCCCATTTATTCAGCAAATGGTGAGGGTTGATTTACGTACTGTCGTTTTGGATGTGCCGACACAAGATTTAATTACCAAAGATAACGTTTCTGTGCGCGTCAACGCGGTCGTTTATTTTCGCGTAGTCGATCCTCAAATGGCGATTAACAATATTGAAAGCTACAGCGATGCCACCAGTCAGTTAGCACAAACCACGCTGCGCTCGGTATTGGGTCAGCATGAACTCGATGAATTGCTATCAGAGCGAGAACGCCTCAATAAGGATTTACAATCCATTCTCGATCAACAGACTGATGACTGGGGAATCAAGATTGCTACGGTTGAAGTCAAACATGTTGATTTAAATGACAGCATGGTCAGAGCCCTAGCCCGTCAGGCAGAAGCAGAACGTAACCGTAGGGCGAAGATCATTCACGCTACTGGTGAGTTAGAGGCTTCAAATAAATTAAAAGAAGCAGCGCAAATGCTCAACGAAGCACCGAATGCACTGCAATTACGTTACATGCAGACACTCACTGAAATCACTACAGACAAAACATCCACTATTATTTTTCCAATGCCGATCAATCTTGTCGAAGCTGTCAGTGATATCGCCGAAGCGGTGAAAAAGAATAAAGAGACACAAGATAAGTAAGGTTCTGACCCTAGGAAGTAACGACCACTCACGTTACTTCCTTATTTGGAACTCGCTTTAAGGATGTGCCCATCTTCTTTATCACACTCTTGTTTCATTACTTCTAAGCCCGTTTTAAAGCATGTTCGCCAAGCGGTTTCAACATCGGCATCATACCCGGAATCACACTGTCGAACCGTTTCTAACAAACTCTCAAGCCAAACATCAAAATCCTGCGGCTCTATACCAATATCTGCACTTGCATGCTTTTTCCCATACTTTTCCACCATTTTGTGCGCTTCGGTCGAGGTATCTGCCATCATAAAAAATACGATAGACCCTCTAAGCATTCTCACTTGTTGGTGCATGTCTATACCGTCAAACTTCTGTCTAAAGTTGGCACTTTTCGACCATAAATTTTTGTAGAACAAGTCGAAAAACTCCTGATCTGAAGTACAACGTTCATAGCTATCATTAAAAACCTCAATCACGTTCATGTTGCTTTCCCCTACGCCTTAATATGAGTTTAATTTAATATCAAATAAAAGCTTCCAAATAAGGACTTTTAAGTTTCAAACCGATCAACCCACATCGATTTTCAACAAAAAGTAAAAAGTGATTTAAATAAACACCCTCTTATCAATGAAAAAATATCCATTATCATGAACCCATATTCGAGGTACGCATGGTTGTCGATGCTAGTGCATCCTCATCTGTCATCACATAAAGAGGATATAAACGTGTCCCATCAAATCATTACCGATCTAAATAGCCGTTACACTGCAAAAAAATATGATGAAACCAAGCGCGTTTCTCAAGAAGACATGGCGATAATCAAAGAAGCACTGCGTTTGTCGGCGTCTTCTATCAACTCACAACCATGGAAATTCATCGTTATTGAAAGTGATGAAGCGAAGCAACGTTTCCACAATACGTTTGCAAATATGCATCAGTTTAACCAACCACACGCGAAAGCCGCATCACATACGATTCTGTTTGCTTACGATCCTAAATTTACTAAAGAGAAATTTGCGAAGCGTGTGGATGCAGAAGTAACATCTGGCCACTTGCCAGCGGAGATGTACAACAACTTTATGGGTGCTTACGCTTTTGCCGATGCAAATACGGACGAAAATGGCTTCAACGGAAGCTGGACAAAAGCACAAGTCTATTTGGCACTAGGTAACCTACTACACACATTGGCTCGACTAGGCATTGATTCAACACCGATGGAAGGTGTCGATCCGGCTCTGATTGGAGAAGAGTTTAAAGAAGAGCTCGAGGGCCATATTTGTGAAGTTGCGCTAGCGATTGGCTACCATAAAGATGGGGAAGATTATAATCATGGTCTTCCAAAAGCGCGCCTTGCAATGGATGACGTAATTACGACTCTATAGTCGACCATTGTCTTAGCTTAGCGACTTAAATCATTGTTTAAACTAAAAAGAGCCGCACATTAATGCGGCTCTTTTTTACTTGGTTCTGCGTCAACTTTACGCAACTTGCTCTGACTTAAAATTACCAAGCAATGCATCGTAAAGCTCATTGTCGCTTAACACACCAACCAGCTTATTATCTTCAACCATAAGCAGAGGCTGATTGCTACGCTGTTTAAGTTCAATCGCTTCTCGCATACTGATTTCTGGACTAACCTGAACCAGAGAGTTTTCATTAACTTCGTCAAGGTTCGAAGAATCGCTCTTCCATTGAATCAACGATTTATCTTTATCCGCTAAACTTAACCCCTTGCTCTCTTGTATCACCCAAATATCTTTATCAGGGCAAATCAGAACACGCGTATCTTCGCGAACCAAATCGTCACGCATTAAGGAACGTCCCTTCAGCACATTTAATGGATTAGTGTGAGCAACAAAGTCCGCCACATAATCGTTTTCTGGAGCAAGAATGATCTGTTCTGGCTTGCCATGTTGAATCAGCTTTCCTGATTCCATAATGGCGATGTTGTTACCGATTTTAAGTGCTTCATCCAAGTCGTGACTCACAAAAAGAATGGTTTTGTTTAGCTTTTCCTGAAGCAGAATCAATTCATCTTGAAGCTGAGCACGAATCAATGGGTCAAGTGCTGAAAACGGTTCATCCATTAACAAGATATCAGTGTCCATCGCGAACGCTCGCGCTAGGCCAACACGCTGCTGCATACCACCAGAAAGCTCGTGCGGGAATTTGGTTTCCCACTCAGATAAACCGACCATTTCGAGCTGTTCACGCGCCTTTTTACGACGCTCTGCTTTACCAATGCCTTGCATCTCTAGACCAAACGCTACATTGTCTAACACCGTTAACCAAGGCATCAATGCAAACTTCTGAAACACCATGGACACGCGGTGCGTACGAAGGTGGCGCAGTTTCTGTTCGTCACAGTTAGAGAGCTCAACCATATCGTCGCCATCTTTAATTTTCAGAGAGCCACGAGAAATATCGTTCAACCCGTTAACCGTTCGCAGCAAACTTGATTTACCCGAGCCCGAAAGCCCCATCAAGACACAGATCTCACCCTGTTTCACGTTCAGCGAAACATTATCAACCCCAACCACTTGGCCAGTTTCATCAATGATTTCTTGTCGAGACTTCCCTTGATCTAGTAGTGCTAGCGCCTGTGCTTGTTGCTGACCAAAAACGACATCAAGATTTTTAATAGTAATAGCGTCCATGATTATGCCTCCTTCTGGTTTGGTGCTTTACACAAGCGATCAAGAATGATGGCAACGAGTACAATCGCTAAACCAGCTTCAAAACCTTGTGAAATGTTTACCGTATTCAGTGCACGTACGACTGGCTTACCAAGCCCATCAGCACCAACAAGCGCCGCAATGACCACCATAGAAAGAGACAACATAATGCACTGAGTAACGCCAGCCATAATACTTGGCAATGCCGCAGGTAACTCCACCTTAAACAGTAGCTTCATGCGGCTGGCACCAAATGCTTTACCCGCTTCAAGTAGCTCCTCCGGCACTTTAATAATGCCGAGGTACGTCAATCGAATTGGCGCAGCGATAGCGAAAATGATGGTCGAGATTAGACCTGGGACAATACCCAATCCAAACAGAACCAAGGTTGGAATTAGGTAAACGAATGTCGGGACGGTCTGCATTAAATCGAGTATTGGCCGCAACAAGGTGTATAACCAAGGACGGTGCGCCGCCATAATGCCCAACGGCACGCCAATTAATACGGAAATCGTTGTCGCTGCAAACACAAGGACAAAGGTTTCCAGCATTTCTTGCCAGTAACCAAGGTTGAGAATTGCGAGTAAGGCCAACACGATAAATACGACAAGAGGAATGCTGCGATGTAAGAACCAAGCAATTGCCGCCGTCATAATGATTGGCGCTGCAGGTGGCATCCATTTAAAAATGTCCACCACGAAAAGAATGATCGTTTCAAGTGTAATAGAGATTGCATCGAAAAAACCCGATGCATTGATGGTTAACCAATCGACGCCAGTTTCCATCCATTGGCCCAACGGTAGTTTGTTGTCCGTAATAAAATTCAAAATAAAACCTTTGTGTTAATGAAGCGGGCAAAACTCTGCCCACTTTCTTTTAAAAAAACGAGCTCAAATACTGCTTATTAAGCGTTTGTTTTTAAGTAGTTTGTAATAGCTGTTAGCGCATCTTGGCCATCTACCGTTTTCACGCCCTCTAGCCACGCTTCAATTTGCTCTTGGTTTGCATTCAACCATGCTTGCGCTGCTTTTGATGGCTTCTGTTTCTGGTTAAGAATCGCTTCCATCAGTTCATTTTCCATTTCTAGGTTAAACTCTAGATTTTTCACTAGCTGACCTACATTTGGACACTCAGCGAGGTAATTTTTACGTACGTTTGTGTAGACGTTCGCGCCGCCGTAGTTAGGACCGAAGAAGTCATCACCACCCGCTAGATATTCCATTTCAACGTTACTATTCATTGGGTGCGGCGCCCAACCTAGGTACACAATCCATTGATTGCGGCGTGCGGCACGTGATACTTGAGACACCATGCCAGCTTCACTGGACTCAACTAGGCTGAAATCTTTTAGGCCGAATGCGTTGCTATCAATCATTGACTGAATTAAGCGGTTGCCATCGTTTCCTGGTTCAATGCCGTAAATGCGGTCTTTAAATTTGTCGGCATGTTTTACTAGGTCAGCGAAGTTGGTTACGCCTGCGTCATAAACGTATTTTGGAACCGCTAGCGTGTACTTTGCGCCAACGAGGTTCGCGCGTACGGTTTCAACAGTACCTGCATCACGGTATTTCGCGATATCACCTTCCATCGTTGGCATCCAGTTACCTAAGAAAATGTCGATATCGCCATTAGCCATAGAGGAGTAAGTTACAGGCACAGACAGAAGATCGGTCTTCGTTTTGTACCCCAACCCTTTAAGTAACTCTGATGTAACGGCAGTGGTCGCTGTGATGTCAGTCCAACCTACATCTGCGAAACGAACCGTTTCACATTGGTTGGCGTAAGCGCCTGTTGCTAAAGTACTTAGTGCAATTGTTGAGAAGATTTTTGTCATCTTAGACATGTTGAATTCCTTGTAATGATTACTGACTTTTTCATTTTATGAGATCGAATCGAGATCTCTTTTTGGCGGATGCATTCGTTGCATCTCTTGCCAGTCCGGTGCAATCCAAACTGGTACGTTGTTCGACGTTTCTAGGGCGTTATCCAAAATCATATCCGCGGCGCGTTCTGCCACCATAATCGTTGGCGCATTTAAATTACCGTTCGGAATGGTTGGGAAAATAGAAGAGTCCACCACACGCAAGCCTTGAATACCGCGTACTTGGCATCGCTCATTTAAGACGGCTAATGGGTCATTATCTGCGCCCATTTTGCAGGTACAAGATGGATGGTAAGCACTCTCGACGTTTTGCTTCACCCATTCATCAATCTGTTCATCCGTTGTGATGTTCAGACCGGGTTGGATCTCATCCCCACGAAACTCATCCATGGCTGGCTGATTGAGGATCTCGCGAGTAAGGCGAATACAATCACGCCAATCCTGCTTATCTTGTTCAGTGGAAATGTAGTTAAACTCAATCTTCGGCTTATCATTCGGATTCGCAGAGACAACTTCGACCGACCCGCGACTTTCTGGCTTGTTAGGTCCAACGTGCACTTGGAAACCATGACCATCAAAAGCAGCTTGCCCGTCATAACGCATTGCCGCTGGCAAGAAGTGATATTGAATATTTGGCCACTTTAGCCCTTCTCGAGAGCGGATAAATGCACACGATTCAAAGTGGTTAGTCGCACCAAGGCCTTTGCGAGTTAATATCCACTCAGTGCCAATCAAGCCCTTGCTCACCAAACCTAATTTGCTGTTGAGCGTGATAGGTTGTTTACAGTGATATTGGAAGTACACTTCTAAGTGATCTTGCAGGTTTTTACCTACTCCCTCCAACGAGTGTTTCACCTCAATGCCCGCTTTTTCTAATACTGCCTTAGGGCCAATGCCTGAAAGCTGCAACAGCTGAACGGAGCCAACCGAACCCGCACTCGAAATCACTTCATTATTCGCAAAACATTGCTGAATTGAACCTGACTTTTCAAATTCAACGCCTACCGCTTTCTTTCCTTCTGCACCAGTTTCTTCTAATAAAACTCGATGAACCGTCACCCTCTTCATTAGGGTGAAGTTTTTGCGTTTTTTAGCACGGCTTAAGTATGCATTAGAGGTCGAAGCGCGTACGCCTTTGTCGACGGTCATATGCATTGGGCCAAAGCCCTCTTGCTGATAACCGTTGTAATCTTTTGTTTCTGGGTAGCCCGCTTCTTTGCCTGCATCAATAAAAGCTTGGTACAGCGGGTTGAGCTTCATATCGTTGCCGTTACATGTGCCGACTGGACCGTGATCACCCCGATATTCATCAGCACCACCAATCCAAGACTCTGCTTTACGGAAATAAGGCAAACACGACTGATAATTCCAGCCTTTCGCGCCTTCCTCTTCCCACTGGTCAAAGTCACAAGCGTGTCCGCGAACGTAAACCATGCCGTTGATAGATGAGCTACCGCCCAGAACTTTTCCGCGAGGACAATGAAGTTGGCGACCATCCAACCCTTGCTCTTCAACCGTCTCAAACTGCCACGCGTATTTTTCAGTGTTCATCGGGTAAGAAAGCGCTGTTGGCATTTGGATAAAAATACTTTTATCCGACCCACCCGCTTCGAGTAATAGGACCGAATTTTGACCACTTTCACTTAAGCGATCCGCTAACACACAGCCGGCCGAACCCGCACCGACGATGATGTAATCGTAGTGTTGTTGCATTTTTATTCTCCTAGGAGTTAATACTCATCACCGTAGATAAGTGAACGAAATTAGCGTAGGAAAAATGCTTGAGAACAAGGCGGAAATTTTGATAAGTAGTTAACCTACAATCAAAATTGACAACGTAGTTATCGAGCATTTTAACAAGCTAAAGTGGTCAGTTATCTACTATGAGTAGTATCATTTGTAAGGGCTTTCGAAGTCACTTAGCTGAACCAGAACACTCTTCGTTTGTGTGTAATGTTTAAGGGTTTCGACTCCGTTTTCACGGCCAACACCTGATTGCTTATAGCCGCCAACTGGCATTTCCGCAGGTGAGTCACCCCATGTGTTCACCCAACAAATACCCGCTTGAACTTGATGGATCACACGGTGCGCACGAGATAGGTTTTGAGTAAATACACCTGCCGCTAAGCCATAATCGGTGCCATTTGCACGCGCAATCACTTCCGACTCATCGCGGAATTTCAGAACTGACATTACCGGGCCAAAGATTTCTTGTTGAACGTGGCTCATGTCATCATCGCAATCGACAAATACGGTTGGAGCAACAAAGTTACCATTAGCTAGGCCATTGTCTGTTACTTTGTAGCCGCCAGTCAGTAACGTCGCGCCACTCGCTTTCGCGGCTTCAATCGCTCCTAGAACTTTCGATTCATGATCTTTAGAGATTAGCGCGCCAATTTGCGTGTTCTCATCAAGCGGATCGCCGACGACTAACAACTCGGTTCGGGCTTTAAGCTGTGCGATAAAGTCGTCATAAATACCTTCATGGACAAATACACGTGTACCGTGCGTACAAACCTCACCTTGGGTGTAGAAGTTCGCCACCATGGCCGCAGAAACGGCATCGTTTAACTTCGCATCATCAAAAATAATCAGTGGAGACTTACCACCAAGCTCCATCGTTACTTGTTTTAGTGTCTTAGCGCTGTCACTCATGACGACTTTACCGGTGCCTGACTCACCCGTGAATGACACTTTTGCGATATCAGGATGCGCCGTTAGCATCTGTCCTACTCGGTAATCCCCTTGCACGACATTAAATACGCCATCTGGCATGCCCGCTTCTGAATAAATTTCGGCGAGCTTAAGCGCCGTTAATGGTGTTTCTTCTGATGGCTTGAAGATCATTGTGTTGCCCGCAGCCAGTGCTGGCGCCGATTTCCACATCGCAATTTGAATTGGATAATTCCAAGCGCCAATACCCGCGCAAATGCCCAATGGCTCACGACGTGTATAGAAAAACTGATCGTCGCTGAGCGGCTGCTGTTCACCTTGTAGACTTGGAGCAAGGCCAGCGTAGTACTCAAGAACATCGGCACCTGTTGTGACATCAACCGCGATAGCTTCTTGAATGGGCTTACCAGTATCTGCCACTTCCAATGCAGCCAACTCGTCATTACGCTCACGTAAAATGGCAACGGCTTTGTGTAAAATACGGCTGCGCTCAATCGCAGTCATCGCCGACCATGCAGCAAAACCTTTTTTTGCCGATTCAATCGCTGCTTGAAGATCGTCTTGGTTCGCTTGTTTAATGTTGGCCAATGGCTCACCATTCGCCGGATTGTAAGTGGTGAAGTGTTCATCTGAACACCCGTCGTACATCGCACCATTGATATAGTGTGCTTTCATTTCCATTTTGAAGACCTGTAACTTTTATATTTTTTCAGAATAAAACGTAAGTTGTTTTTCGAGATAATCGTTGATGATGATTCTCGCTCTTTCTGCATCAATGCCTTGCGGGTTGAGCGTTCCGCGCAGCCAAATTCCATCAATAAGTGATGCAATACCATGAGCAACCAATTCAGCCTGCTCTGCATTTAATAATGCTTTGAGTTCTTTTCTTAGGTGGGACAATAGACGTCGTTCGTTGACACGCTGTAAACGCTTGAGCTGCTCGTCATGCATTGAGTACGACCAAAACGCCAGCCAAGTCTTAGCAACTTGGTTTTCTGCCTGATAGCCGACAAAGTTACCGTCAATGATTGCATTAATTCTTTGGTGATGAGCATCACTTGGCAGCTCACGTAACTTCTGTGTGATAGTGGACGAAAGCTGACGCAAGATTTCTCGCATCGTTTCCTCCAGCAATCCGTGCTTACCACCGAAATAGTGGTTGATAATCCCCGTTGATACACCGGCTTCTTTGCTGATTAACGAAATACTCGCCGCGTGTAAACCGACTCTATCAATCACTGACATTGTCGCTTTCACAAGCTGCGGTTTTCTGATTTCAGGCATCCCCACCTTTGGCATTTTGCGTCCCTGTTATTTTTAATTGAACGGTTAGTTAAATATAAAATGCCTGAAAATTAATTCGAACTCAAATTATTTTTAAAGAAAAATGTTAGTAAAAAAGGATGAAAAGTTGAGGGTGTACGAAAAATCGCTCGGTAAGAACTTGTCGGGATAACTAGATTTCAGTTTAAGAACAAACAAACAAGAAAAACAAAATCAAACACTTAACTCTTTCTCTATTTTTAAAACGATGATGAACGAGTTGATTTTTGAACAACAAAAATCTGTGCCACAAAAAATTTATATCGACCACTAATCATTTCACCTGTACACGGTTTATTTGTACAAAGAATAGACACACTAGTTTGTTATAGTTTTGTAGACACAAGTGGCATTCGCACTTTGAAGGTGAAGGAGGCAAAAAGAGAGGTTATGTTGAACGCCATGAATATGCGATTCGATATCCTTAAGCCATTTTTAAGTAATATCGCCAAGTGACTTTAAGATGTTAGATTCAGCGTTTTATATTCGAAGCAAGGATCTCAAAGTCACTTGGCTATCAAAGTAAATGGGAGGGATAAGTTCAGATTCATCGTGCGATGAGCCTGAACTCTTGATTTCTGTTACGCTAGCGAGCGACCTTTCACGCAGTTGCGTCCGTTCGCTTTCGCTTGATAAAGCAATTTATCGGCCTGATCGCAAAGTGATTTAAAGCTCATCTCATTATCTTCAGTGGTAACGACTCCAAAACTACAGGTCACTCTCACTTCTTCTTTCTGTTCCGTAACAAAGCCATGTAGGGATAAAGCGCTACGTAAACGTTCGGCAGTAATAAGGGCGTTTTCATGGTCTGTATTGGGCATAACAACAACAAACTCTTCACCACCAAAGCGAGCAACAATGTCGTTTTCACGTACAGTTTCCTCCAACACTTTGGCAACGCCCGTTAGTACGGTATCTCCAAACACATGCCCATAGGTATCATTTACCTGCTTGAAATAATCCACATCGATTAACGCTAAAGTTACTGGCCCCGATTGTGGTTTATTTGGCACCATTTTCTGTTTATCGAGTTTGCTATCTACCCATTTATTTAAAGCTAGATAACCGTACTTAACTTGCTCGACTTGCTCAAAAACAAAGTGTTGTATTTTTTCTTGCTTAGATTGAGGTACCGGTTTCTCTTTTCGCTCACGCCTCACTTCTACTGGCATAGTGAACCAGTCCTCTAAAAAACGGCGATTGAACAACCCTGTCAATGTGTCTGTCTTTGCGAGGCGACGCATTCTCAAACGCGAGCGATTGACGACGAGAAATACTACCGCCATCAAAAATAGAACACCGATGAGCGCAAGTAGCGCTTCACCCAATAAGTAAAAAGTACGACGGTTATTTTCTAGCTCCATACGCTGCAAAACATTGTTCCAGTTGAGATCTTCGTTCTCATATTCAAGTCGTTCCAACTCAAATAACGTCTGCTGGCGCTCAAGATTTTCAACTTCTCTTTGATTGCTAAATTGGATAAATTTATCGTGATAGTTACCGTAAGTTTCGAATGCTAGTTTAAAGTCATTGCTTCCCGCATAGGCCATAGCGGCGACTTTTAGTAGCTCCATTTGCTGTTGCTTGACGTATCGACTCTCTATAATCTCCGGCAGCATTGGCGCGATCATCGCTAAAAGTATTTCAAATTGCTGCTGCTCTAACATATATTCGGCTTGTAACAACTTAAATGTTGCCAAATACGCGCTAGACGTTTCTCTGTACTGTAAATTCTCCGCCAGCTTCAAGTGGTTAACCATCTTCTTTTCTTGTTTCGTCTCGCGATATAAAGCTGCAAGTTCAAGGTTAACTCGAAATCTAAAGCGTCCATCACCGATAATTTGAGCCAGCTTTAACGCTCGCTGATATGACGCTATCGCCTCTTCGTATTGGAACTGTGCTTTATGAAGTTTCGCTATCGTCAAAACGCTCAACAACTCATTGAACGACATACGCCTATCCCTAAAATAGCGATATGCTTGTTCCAAAAGCGCCTCAGATCGGTCGTAACCCTGAATTTTGACAAGTACGTCACCTAGCTCTAGTGCTGCACGTTCGACCAGCCCGTGAACACCTGAAGATTCAGCCGCATCCATGGACGACATAAGTGCAGCATAGGATTTTTTAAACTCACCTTGCTCATCGTAATAGCGTCCTTTTAGCAACAGGATTTCTGATTCAAGTTGCTTATCACCATTCTCACGCGATGTTTCCAACAAGCTATCCAACGCAGAAAGCGCGGTATCGATATCGCTCTTTCCAACCATAGTTCGCATCTGAATCAACTTAAACAGGAGATACTCATGGCTCTGTGGACGCACAAGCTCCAATCCTTTTTGAACGACACTCTGACTCTCTTCTACGCGCCCTAGCAGCTCTAAAACCATGGCCTTGGCAAGCCAGTAACGCACCAACAGCGCTGTTGGTTGGTTTTGTAGTAAAGACTCTTCTTCTAACGCTTCAATCAAAGCTAAAGAACTCTGAGGTAATGCGTAAATTTGATTTTCGATGCCTTCTAACGACTGTAAAAACTTACCTTCCTGTTCCACCTTTTCTGTGGAGGCCTGAACAGAAAAACACAGACACCCCAATAATAGCGGCATCGTCCTAAGCGAATGAAATAGTGACATTATTGCTCTTCCCTAATGGGTAGTTACTTCAGTGTAATTGAGAATTCTGATTATTTATTATTAAGACAACTGAAGGTTATTCAGTCAGCCTCATATTCCCATGTATTTTGCGCTGAATAATAAATCACCATCTTTAGATGCCGAAATAGTTTTCGGTCACAATATAACCAATGAGAGTGTTTTTTACACACCAAGAATAATGATCTCGTTAGTGAGACAAAAGTTCGTCTTAGTTGTGAGTTGATACATTTACATGACAAGCAATATAGAACTAACCATTCACATTAGAAATAGAATCAATTTTTATACCGTTCGATGAGATAGCAGTCGACCATGCATCCAATACATTTTTCAGATAGAAGCAATAAAAGAAAGAAGAAAGTGGAAGGAAGCGGACAATCAAACTCGCTCCCCTTTTTTTATGTTGCAGAGGGGGTTACATTCGCATTCCGCCATCGACTTCGAACACTCGTCCGGTCACGAATTCGTTGGTTAACACGTATTTTATGGTCGATGCAATTTCATCCGCCAAACCTAAACGTCCAACCGGAATCATTCCGATTAAACGTTCCATCGCTTCAGGTTTTATTTGGTCTGTCATGGCAGTTTTGATGACACCCGGAGCAATCGCCACTGAGCGAATTCCGAAACGCCCTAACTCTTTCGCCCACACCGTTGCCATGGTGGCTACCGCCGCTTTAGATGCTGAATAGTTGGTTTGACCAATATTCCCGGCACGCGCAACGCTGGATATGTTGATCAGAACCCCTTTGCTATCGGTGTTCAGCATTACCCTGCTCGCTTCACGGCCACACAGGAAAGTGCCTGTTACATTCACATCTAGAACAGACTGAAATTGTTCCAGCGACATCGTGTTAACCTGACCATCTTTGACTTTAATGAACATACCATCACGCATAATACCTGCGTTATTGATAACGCCATTGAGCTGCTTGAAATCTGCCTCAATTTGCTCAAAAGCAGTGCACACCTGCTGTTCGTCAGTCACGTTCGTCACATAAAAGCGAGCGGTAACGCCGAGAGATTCACATTCCGCTTTCGTTTCAGCCAGTTGCTCTGAATTGAGGTCGATAAGCGCAAGATGAACGCCATTTTCCGCCAGTGACAGTGCCATTTGTTTACCCAGCCCCTGCCCTGCCCCCGTGATCGCAATGACCTTATTTGCTAACTCCATAAGCGCTCCTTAGGCCTGATTTTGCTTTTGGTAGAACTCAAACAAGCTTGAAAAATCTTTTTGCCCGTTGCCCTGACTGTTGTGAAAATTAAACAGATTACGAGCCAAGCTGCCCATTGGCGTTGATGTTTGACTGGCAACCGCCGCTTCCATCGCAAGACCCAGATCTTTAGCCATTAACTGGCTCATAAAGCCGCCTTGATAACCATTGCTTGCAGGCGTACTTTCCATCACACCTGGACAAGGGTTATAAAGCTCTAGCGCCCAGTTACGCCCTGAACTTTGCAACATGATGTCGGAAAGCACTTTGGGATCGAGTCCGTTTTCCATCCCTAAATTGAGTGCTTCACAGGTGCCGCTCATCAAAATGCCCAACATCATGTTATTGCAGATCTTCGCGACCTGACCAGCTCCAGCATCACCCGCATGGAAGATGTTTTTACCCATGTGGCTAAGCACCGCTTTGGCTTGAACAAAGTTCTCTTGTGAGCCGCCAGCAATGAAAGTTAACGTACCTGCTGCTGCGCCCGCAACGCCGCCAGATACTGGTGCATCAACAAAACTGATACCAAGTTGCGATGCTTTTTCGCCAACCAAGCGAGCAGTCGCCGGATCGATGGTGGAAGAATCAATCAGCAAGGAACCTGATTCGACGCTATCTAAGATGCCATCTTGACCAAGATAAACGCTTTGAACGTGTTGGCTCGCTGGCAGCATAGTGACAACCACGTCAACACCTTGTACTGCCTGCTGAACGGAATCGGCACTTGAAGCGCCCAATGCGGTCAACTCCTCAACTGCGTTTGGGTTCAAATCAAATACTTCGACGTTCAAGCCCGCTTTGAGTAGATTCTTAGCCATAGGCGCACCCATGTTACCAAGGCCAATAAATGCAATTTTGTCCATATCGTATTTCTTCCTTGTACTAAAGTGCCGCTATAGCTACCGACGATGCGGTCAGTGGGTATTCTGCTGAGTCAATTGGCGAGAAGAAGCGCTCCAAAACTTGTGGCGTTACGTCAGAAACCGTGCGATGTTGCCAAGTCGGTTGATTGGTTTTATCAATAATCAGCGCACGAACCCCTTCTCTAAAATCACCTTCTAAGCCACAACGTAGTGTTAGGTTAAATTCCATATCAAAACACGCTTTCAAAGAGAGGTTTTGATACTGCGTTAACTGCTGATAAGTGATACTGAGCGACAGCGGACTGCCATAGTTCAGTGACTTCTGCGCATTGACGAACCACTTGTTATCAACGTTAGCACGGCTGATTGCATCAACAATTGACGCTAAGTCACCCGAACATAACTGCTCAATCAATTCCGCATAGGGCATCAACATCCCTTCGGTTGGCTCGTCCACGTGTACCGAACGCAGCGTAGTGGCGATTTTTTCGTTGATGTTCGCTTCACCTTTCCAACTTACCGATGCAAGCAGATCCAGCAGCACTTGCTTGTTTTCTGGCTGTGCAATCCATTGGCTTAACCCCAACGCTTTCATATCTGTTGCGTTAATTTGGCAAGCCGTCAAACTTAAGAACAGTGCCAAATGTTTTGGCAACTGGTTCAGGAAGTACGTCGCGCCTACATCTGGGTAAAGGCCAATTTTAATCTCTGGCATTGCAAAGCGTGTGGTGGTTTCTGCTACGCGATGGCTGGCACCCATAAACAGGCCAACTCCCCCGCCCATCAAATAACCATGTCCCCACGCGATGATCGGTTTTGGATAAGTGTGAATAAGATGATCACAGCGATATTCGAGGTCAAAGAAGGTTTCCATCGCTGAAAACGCAGAATCAAAGTCTTGCTCTTTGTTTTCAAGTGCACGGTAGATCGCTTGAATATCACCACCAGCACAAAACGCTTTTTCACCTTGAGCATGCAAGAATACCGCGACGACGCTGTCGTCCGTTTGCCATTCATTAAGCTGTTTGTACAACTTCTCAATCATCACGTAACTCAACGCGTTGAGAGCTGCTGGGTTATCAAGCTCTAGCACACCAATAACAGAGCCATCAGCGCACTCAAGTTTTGAAACATTTACTGTACCTGTCATTTGGCCTCCGCTAGCTGTTTATCCATTGTGGCTTGCGCTTTTGCAAAAACGCATTCACACCCTCAGTCTGATCGTGTGTATTGAACAGCTGTAAAAACAGTTCACGCTCCAAAACCAATCCAGCTGCATGAGTTTGGCTGCGTCGACCTTGAATGAGCGTTTTGCACGCAGACACAGATTTCGGTGATTGACCTGCAACACGCTGTGCTAGCTCCATAGCCGCTTCGAGTGCTTGACCTTTCGCCACCACCTCTTCGACTAACCCAATTTTTTCCGCTCGCTCGGCCGTCACACGCTCGCCACATAGAATCATACGCTTCGCCCAGCCTTCACCTACCAACGCGGTCAGGTTTTGTGTCCCACCCGCACACGGCAACAAACCTACCGATGCTTCAGGAAGTGCCATTTGTACTTGTTCTTCTGCGATACGAATGTCACACGCCATCGCCACTTCCAGACCGCCGCCCATCGCATAGCCATTAATCGCTGCGATAGAAACCCCATCGAATGCAGAAAGCGCTTCAAACGCTTCACCAAATGCGAACGCCATGTCTGCTGCTTGTGATTTATCACCCGATGCAAAGTTATTAAGATCTGCTCCAGCAGAGAAGAACTTCCCGCCTTCGCCTGTTAAAACCAACGCATAAATAGAGCGATCATTGCTAAGTTCAATCGCCAACTCTTTTAGCTGATTCAAAGACTCAAGCGTCCAAGTGTTCGCTGGCGGATTACTAATCGTGAGCTTGGCAATATGCGCTTCGCGCTCTAATTTGATTTGTGCCGTCATAATCTTTCAGTCCTTTTTAATTTCTTGAGGTAAGGCTGTGTCTCGCTGACTAAAGCAGCTCAACGCCTTCCGTTAGTAATCGTCTTGCGACGATCAGACGCATGATTTCGTTGGTACCTTCAAGGATTTGGTGAACACGAACGTCTCGGAAATGGCGCTCGACTGGATATTCTTTGATGTAGCCATAGCCACCGTGAATTTGCAGTGCCTGATCGCAGACTTTAAAGCCCACATCAGTAGCAAAGCGTTTTGCCATGGCACAGTACGCACTTTTTTCTGCGTGCTGGGCATCGAGTTTAGCGGCAGCGAGTCGCACCATTTGACGCGCAGCGACCAGCTCAGTCGCCATATCAGCAAGCTTGAACTGCAACGCTTGAAATTGCGCCAGTGAACGGCCGAACTGTTTGCGTTCGTTCATGTATTGCTTGGCTTCGTTCAGTGCTTGTTGCGCAGTACCGACGGAACACGTGGCGATA
This sequence comes from Vibrio sp. D431a, assembly GCF_030248655.1. NCBI lineage: Bacteria > Pseudomonadati > Pseudomonadota > Gammaproteobacteria > Vibrionales > Vibrionaceae > Vibrio > Vibrio sp. D431a. The sequence goes on from NZ_JAHGAP010000029.1 coordinate 108,276, forward strand.
TTGATTCGGCCGCCATCCAGACCAAGCATGGCGAACTTAAAGCCTTCTCCCTCTTCACCCAACAGATAGTCAGCCGGAATGCGGACATTTTCGAAGGTAATCATGCGAGTTGGCTGGCAGTTCCAACCCATTTTGGCTTCTTTTTTACCGTAGCTAATGCCTTCGCAATCAGCAGGAACAACGAATGCAGAAACGCCACTCGCTCCTTCACCACAGGAACGCGCCATCACGACTAATACATCTGTATCACCGGCACCCGAGATAAACACTTTTGCGCCATTGAGAACAAACTCATCGCCATCACGCACTGCGCTAGTCGTTAGAGAAGCGGCGTCAGAGCCGGCATTAGGTTCGGTTAAACAGTAGGAAGCGAGCTTTTCACCCGAAATTAGATCCGCGCTAAATTGCTGCGCCACTTCGGCTTTGGCAAAGCTGGTGATCATCCACGTCGCCATGTTGTGAATGGTCATAAACGCAGTAGTCGCGGTACAACCCATAGCCAACTGCTCGAAAATGATCGCCGCATCCAAACGAGATAACCCCAAGCCACCGTGCTCTGGTGGCGTGTAGATACTCAAAAAGCCCAGCTCACCCGCCTGACGCAGTACATCTTTAGGGAAGTGATGGTTTTCATCCCACTCGGCCGCGTGCGGCGCTAACATTTGGTCTGCAAACTGCTTTGCTACTTCGGCAAACGCGAGTTGATCTTCGTTTAATTCAAAATCCATCTTGAAGTCCTAAGGTCTAATTCGTTGCATTTGTATCCGAGCCAAGCCCTCTAAAAGGATGAAGGGCTTGGCTAGAGGTGTCGCTAATCCAGTAATTAGCTAAGTTGAATAGTCATGTTTGGACCGCTTGGAATGTCATCTTCAAACCAACGCGCGGTGACAGTTTTCGTCTCGGTGTAGAAGCGAACCGCTTGTTTACCGTAAGCATGCAGGTCGCCGTAGAAGCTGCCTTTCCACCCAGTAAACGAAAAGAACGGCAATGGCACCGGAATCGGTACGTTGATTCCTACGTTACCTACTTCGATATTGTGTTGATACTTTCTCGCGGCAGCGCCGTTCGCCGTGAAAATAGACGTACCATTACCAAAGCGGTTTGCATTGATCAGTTCAATCGCTTCATCTAGGTCATCCACTTCCATAGTTAACAGTACAGGCCCGAAAATTTCTTCCTGATAAATCGACATGTCTGTGGTCACGTTGGTAAACAGTGTTGGCCCCACCCAGTTACCGTTCGGGAAGCCAGGTACTTGGCAGTCTGTCCCGTCCAGAACACAATTCGCGCCTGACGCTTTGCCTTCATTAATCAGATTCACCACTCGCTGCTTCGCTTGAGGGCTAATCAGTGGACCATAACCGGCGGTTTCATCATCCCACGCGCCAGGCTGAACCTGAGCTAACGCCTCTTTAAGCTCTGGAATCCATTCTTTGGTTTCGCCGACAAATACGGCAACCGAAATCGCCATACAGCGTTGGCCTGCAGCACCAACTGACGCGCCAACTAGGTTATTGATGACTTGCTGTTTGTTTGCATCCGGCATGATGACCATGTGGTTCTTAGCACCTGCAAATGACTGCACGCGTTTCAGGTTGTCTGTACCTGTTTTGTAGATGTACTCACCAACGGGCACAGAGCCAACAAAAGAGATCGCACGAACGACTGGATCAGTCAGAATGCGGTCGACTTGCTCTTTGGTCCCGTGAACAACTTGCAATACGCCTTTTGGTGCACCAGCTTGTTCAAATAGCTCTGCCAATTTCATTGCAGTCAGCGGAACTTGTTCCGAAGGTTTTAGAATAAAGGTGTTGCCACAAGCGATCGCCATCGGGAACATCCACAATGGGATCATCGCAGGGAAGTTAAAGGGTGTGATGCCAGCACAAACACCGAGCGGTTGAATGTAAGAGTAACCATCAATATTGGTCGCGACGTTTTCCACCGTTTCGCCCATCATTGAGCTACAAATGTTCGCCGCTTGTTCTACGACTTCAATCCCACGCCAAATGTCACCCTTTGCATCCGCGAGGGTTTTGCCTGTCTCACTTGAAAGCAGTATCGCCAACTCATCGTGTTGCTCTTTTAGCAGATGTTGGTAACGCAACATCAATCTAGCACGCTCCGGCGCTGCAACTTCTTTCCAGCGTTTGAACGTTTCTGTTGCGCTGGCAATCGCCGCATTCATTTCCGATTCCGTGGCACAAGGTACTTGTGCAATCACTTCGTTGGTTGCCGGGTTGGTTACATCTAGCCATTGTTTTGAATCGGAGATGGCAAATTCACCACCGATATACTGCTTTACTTGTTCTGTCATGATGACATCCTTGTATTTTTCAGCTTGTTACTGACTACTGTTATGTAAGTGAAACTTTGTTGAGAGTGATTTAGCAGATTTCAATCGCGATAGCGGTAGCTTCGCCGCCGCCAATACAAAGCGATGCAACGCCACGCTTACCACCAGTTTGTTTTAGCGCATGAATCAAAGTGACAAGGATTCGATTGCCACTTGCGCCTATTGGATGCCCCAGCGCACAAGCCCCTCCGCGAGGGTTCACTTTGCTCTCGTTCAGTTCGAGAGCTTTCACCGCGTATTGAGTCACGACAGCAAAAGCTTCATTGATTTCCCAAAGGTCCACGTCTGATTTGTCCCAGCCCGTTTTTTCCAGCAGCGATTCAATCGCGAAGACTGGTGCGATGGTGAACTCATCAGGCTGTCTTGCATGCGTGCTGTACGCGACAATTTTGGCTAGAGGCTGAAGGTTTTCCTGACGACCAAACTCACTATCGACTAAGATCATTGCCGACGCACCATCCGAAATGGAACTAGAGTTTGCTGCGGTTACGCCGCCATCTTTGGCAAACGCAGGGCGTAAGGTAGGAATTTTAGTGACGTCGAGTTTGCTCGGTTGCTCATCATCTACAACCAAGGTTTCGCCGCGTCGACTTTTTACGTTAACAGGCACGATCTCTTCTTTGAACAAACCTTGTTCGATTGCTTGCTGCGCACGAGTCACCGACTGTTGCGCCCAGGCATCCATACTTTCACGGCTGAACTGATACTTTTGCGCCGTCTGTTCTGCAAAGACACCCATCAGCTCGCCTTGGTAGGCATCCTGCAACCCGTCATAAAACATGTGATCAAGCACTTGCTCGTGACCTAAACGGAAACCATCACGCGCTTTCTTTAATAGATAAGGAGAAGACGACATGTTTTCCATGCCACCAGCGATGACAGCATGCGCATTACCAGATTGAATAAGGTCATATGCCAGCATGACGGTTTTCATACCCGATCCACAAACTTTGTTCAGTGTCGTACAACCAATCGATTGTGGCATTTCAGCTTTAAGACTTGCTTGTCTTGCAGGCGCTTGCCCCACACCGGCGGGTAAAACGCATCCCATCAACACTTCGTCTATTTTGTGCACATCGAGTTGGCTTTCGGCTAGCGCCCCTTGAATGGCTTTCGCACCAAGTTCCGTGACATCTGTTGAAGCTAATGCACCTTGAAAAGAGCCGATAGGCGTTCGCTTAGCGGCAACAATCCATGTTTCATTTTTCATTCCATTAACCTTTTGTTGACGTTTACGTCATAACTATACTAACATTTACGTTAACGTCAAGTTTGAGGTTATTGTTTGTTCGAGTGACTCTTTGATTTTGAGTAAATGCGAGTGATATCAAGGCTCAAGAGTGGATGTTGTTTGTTTACTTTAACGTTAACGAATTGTATATTCATGTGAATGTTATACGAAAGTCGTAAGGTTAAGGAATGAACACATTTAAGATCAGCGAGCTCGCGAAAGAGTTCGACATTACTACTCGAAGCATTCGCTTCTACGAAGATTTAGGTCTCCTAACTCCAGAACGTAAAGGCAACACTCGAATCTACAATGGTCGCGATCGAATTCGACTAAAACTGATTTTGCGAGGTAAGCGATTGGGCTTTTCTCTTGCAGATATCAAGGAGTTATTTGAACTCTACGATACCGATCAAAGTACTGAGCAGTTGAACTATATGATTCGGTTGATCGAAGAGAAGAAGGCAGCATTGCAACAGCAAGCAAACGACATTCAAGCGGTAATGATGGAGTTAAATGCTGCGCAGTTGCGATGCCAAAACACACTGAGATCCATGAAAGGCGAAAAAGTCACCTAACACCTCAACTCTGGGATGTAGGTGACGTAAAGGCAAGGACACGCAATGAAATCTACCTACTCTTCCCTGAACTTTGTTTATGACGAAAATACCGATTTGCTTCGCGAGCAAATCAATAGTTTTGCAGCAAGAGAAATTGCGCCGCTAGCGCAATCTATCGACCAAACTAACGACTTTCCAAACCATCTTTGGTCCAAATTAGGTGACATGGGTCTTTTAGGTGTGACCACCAGCGAAGAGTTTGGTGGTGCAGGCATGGGCTATCTCGCCCACGTTATCGCTATGGAAGAAATCAGCCGAGCATCCGCTTCGGTTGCGTTAAGTTACGGCGCTCACTCCAACCTTTGCGTCAACCAAATCCACCGTAACGGCACACAAGCGCAAAAAGAGAAATACCTACCTAAGCTCATCTCCGGTGAACATATCGGCGCCCTTGCTATGAGTGAACCCGGCGCCGGCTCTGATGTGGTCTCTATGCAGCTTAAAGCCGAACGTAAAGGCGATATTTTCCTGCTAAACGGCAACAAAATGTGGATCACCAACGGCCCTGATGCACACACCTATGTTGTCTACGCAAAAACCGACCCAAGCCAGCACTCCAAAGGCATCACGGCGTTTATTGTGGAACGCGGATTCCCTGGATTTACTCAAGCACAAAAACTCGACAAGTTGGGCATGCGCGGCTCGAATACGTGTGAGCTGGTCTTCCAAAACTGCGAAGTCCCTGCGGAGAATATTCTCGGCGAAGAAAACCAAGGCGTGAAAGTATTGATGAGCGGCCTCGACTACGAACGTGTGGTGCTTGCAGGCGGCCCACTTGGCATCATGCAGGCGTGTATGGATATCGTTGTGCCTTACATTCACGACCGTAAACAGTTCGGTAAATCCATCGGTGAATTCCAGCTAGTTCAAGCAAAAATCGCGGATATGTACACACAAATGAATGCCGCTAAAGCGTATGTTTACGCCGTCGCTGCCGCTTGTGATCGCGGTGAAACCACACGTAAAGATTCTGCTGGCGCGATCCTCTACAGCGCAGAGCTGGCAACCAAGATGGCACTGGATGCGATTCAACTACTTGGCGGTAACGGCTACATCAACGAGTTTGATACGGGCCGTTTGTTGCGAGATGCCAAGCTGTATGAAATCGGTGCGGGCACTTCAGAAATTCGCCGCATGCTTATTGGTCGCGAAGTGTTTAACGAAAGCGCCTAATCATCATACCTAGGCGGTTCGAACTCGAAACAACTTCCTTATTCAATCTAAATCTTATTCAACCTAAATAAAGACGGGTGGTGACACCCGTCTACCGAATGGAGATCGGCTATTTATGGCTTGTTTGACGACCAATATTAATACCCATTCCGAGCAGTATCAGGAAAACTACCGCTCTATGGCGTCGCTTGTAGATCAACTTTATACCGTGACTGCGCAAATCGAAGATGGCGGCGGTGAGAAAGCCCGCGACCATCAGCAGAAGAAAGGTAAACTTCCGGTTCGTGAGCGCATTCTTGCCCTACTCGACCCTAGTTCATCCTTTCTAGAAATCGGTCAGTTTGCTGGCTGGGATGTGTATCCAGATTACGTTCCATGCGCGGGCGTAGTAGCGGGTGTTGGTGTGATTGATGACACCGAGTGCATGATCGTCGCGAACGACGTGACGGTAAAAGGCGGCAGTTACTACCCACTCACCGTGAAAAAGCACTTAAGAGCACAAGAAATTGCAGAAAAATGCCAACTGCCATGTGTTTACTTAGTCGACTCTGGCGGCGCTAACCTACCCCGCCAAGATGAGGTATTCCCAGATAAAGACCATTTTGGCCGTATTTTCTACAACCAAGCCCGTATGTCGGCCAAAGGCATTCCACAAATTGCGGTGGTCATGGGGCTATGTACCGCTGGCGGCGCTTATGTTCCTGCCATGTGCGACGTATCCATCATAGTCAAAGAACAAGGCACGATTTTTTTGGCAGGTCCACCTCTTGTAAAAGCAGCGACAGGTGAAGAAGTCAGCGCGGAAGATCTTGGTGGCGCAGACGTTCACTGTCGCACCTCTGGCGTGGCGGACTATTACGCAGAAAATGATCACCACGCGTTAGAGTTGGCAAGACAAGCGGTTTCTCAAATTAACCACTTGAAACCCGTCCAACTCAAGCAAAAAACGCCACTGGAGCCGCGTTTTCCTGCCCAAGAGCTGTACGGCATCGTCGGAACCGATCTCAAAAAGCCGTTTGATGTTAAAGAGGTCATTGCCCGAATTGTTGATGATTCCCAGTTCGATGAATTTAAAGCCTTGTTCGGCGAAACCTTGGTCTGTGGCTTTGCCCATATTCACGGTATGCCGATTGGCATTGTCGCTAACAACGGCATTCTATTTTCGGAATCAGCACAAAAAGGCGCGCATTTTATTGAGCTATGCGCACAACGCAAAATTCCTCTGCTCTTCTTACAGAACATCACGGGCTTTATGGTCGGTCAGAAGTACGAAGCCGAAGGCATCGCCAAACATGGTGCGAAAATGGTAACTGCTGTTGCGTGTGCAGACGTGCCGAAGTTTACCGTGGTTATTGGTGGCTCGTATGGCGCAGGGAACTACGGCATGTGTGGCCGCGCTTATGATCCAACCATGATGTGGATGTGGCCAAACGCGCGCATCTCCGTCATGGGTGGAGAGCAAGCGGCTGGCGTGATGGCGCAAGTGACCCGCGATATCAAAACTCGCAAAGGTGAAAGCTGGAGCGTAGAGGAAGAAGAAGCGTTCAAACGTCCAATTGCGGAGCAATATCAGACTCAAAGCCATGCATACTACGCCAGTGCACGCCTGTGGGACGACGGCATTATTGACCCTGCGAAAACCCGTGATGTTGTCGGCATTGCTCTGTCTGCTGCGCTTAATGCGCCCATACCAGACAGTAAATTTGGCATCTTCCGTATGTAGTCGGATGCAAGGCAAACCTTAACTCCTCGCGAATACCGATGTTTAACAAGTAATGGTTAGCGAGCATTGAAATACAGACTGAAATGTCAGACAAAGGAAGTCACATGACCGGACTACTGCTTGAAAAAGACAGCAATGGCGTTGCCTGGTTGAGCCTGAATCGACCAGAAAAACACAACGCGTTTAATGATGAATTAATTGCTTCACTTATCGAAACCTTGGAACAACTTGAGCGAGACGACTCTCTACGCGCGTTAGTATTAACGGCACAAGGGAAACACTTTTCTGCGGGTGCAGACCTTGGCTGGATGCAGTCAATGGCCACCAAAACCGAGAGTGAAAACCTGCAAGACGCACAGCAATTGGCGATGCTCCTGCATAAACTGGATACCTTTAGCAAACCAACCATTGCTATGGTGCACGGCGCAGCATTTGGTGGCGCACTTGGGCTTATCTGCTGCTGCGATATCGCTATCGGCACACCTGAAAGCCGCTTCTGTTTGAGTGAAGTGAAACTCGGCTTATTGCCCGCGACCATCGGACCCTACGTAATTCGAGCGATTGGACAACGCCAAAGCCGACGCTACTTTTTGACTGCGGAAATGATCGATGCCGAAACCGCTCTATCGATGAGTATTCTTCATCAGATAGACGCTCAACCACGTGAAGCCGTCAATCGCACCATTGATCACCTGCTCAACAACGGTCCACAAGCCATGCAGGCAGCAAAAACGCTCTGCTTACGTTGTGACAATCAACCTATCGAGCATTCATTAATTGAATACACCAGCCAAGCTATTGCAACCGCCCGCGTGTCCGCAGAAGGACAAGAAGGACTAGCTGCATTTTTTGAAAAGCGCGCCGCCAATTGGAGGAATCATGTTTAAAAGAATACTGATCGCAAACCGCGGTGAAATTGCCTGCCGAATCATTAAAACCGCAAAAGCCATGGCTATCGAGACGGTTGCCGTCTATTCCGAAGCGGATCGCAGCAGCTTACATGTTAAACAAGCGGATTTCGCTGAATTCATTGGCCCCGCTCCGGCGAGTGAATCGTATCTCGATATCGATGCGATTATCGGTGCTGCGAAAAAATGGCAAGCCGATGCTATCCACCCTGGGTATGGTTTTCTTTCCGAGAACCCGAAACTGGCGAAAACGTGCAGCGAAAATGGCATCGCCTTTATTGGCCCTTCCACCAGCGCAATTGAGGCAATGGGTTCTAAATCTCAAGCCAAGGCAATCATGTCAGAGGCGAACGTGCCCTTGGTTCCCGGCTATCACGGCACAGACAACAGCGTAGAGCACTTATTAGCGGAAGCTGAAAAAATCGGTTACCCAGTGATGCTTAAAGCAACCCAAGGGGGCGGCGGTAAAGGCATGCGAGTGGTCAATAGCGCAGCCGAAATGCCTCTGGCCATCGACGGTGCGCAGCGTGAAGCACTTTCAAGCTTTGGCGATAAGCAGCTTCTAATCGAAAAATGTATATTGCAGCCTCGCCACGTTGAAGTTCAGGTATTTGCTGACCAACATGGCAACTGTGTCTATCTTTCTGATCGCGATTGCTCCATTCAACGCCGTCACCAAAAAGTAGTCGAAGAAGCACCAGCTCCCGGTCTTAGTGATGAACTGCGTAAACAAATGGGTGAAGCTGCGGTTCAGGCCGCTCAAGCGATCGACTATGTTGGCGCGGGCACGGTGGAGTTCTTGCTCGATAGCCGCGGTGAGTTTTACTTCATGGAAATGAATACTCGTCTGCAAGTTGAACACCCTGTTACTGAATTGATCACCGGCGTTGATTTGGTGGAGTGGCAATTAAAAGTCGCAGCTGGCGAGCATTTACCTATTTCGCAATCTGAAATCACCCACAACGGTCATTCAATTGAGCTGCGAATTTACGCAGAAGATACAGACAATGACTTTATGCCGTCGACTGGCCGCATTGATTACTTAAAAGAACCCGTATCAGACAGTAGTGTGCGCCTAGCGTGCGTACGCGTTGATAGTGGTGTTACCCAAGGCGATAGCATCAGCGAATATTACGATCCAATGATCAGCAAACTGATCGTCTGGGGGCAAACTCGTGATATCGCTCTAAAGCAGATTAAGCAGGCGTTAACTCAATATCACGTACGTGGAGTAACGACAAACATTGGTTATCTGCACAGTATTATTTCGCAGCCAGCCTTTGCCGAGATTGAGCTCGATACAGGTTTCATCGTCACACATCAACAAGGCATAAATGAGCAGCAAGACGTGTCGGATTCAATCTGGTTTACATTGGCGGCGGTTGCTCGCTGGAATGATCTCATTTCAAAATCAGACAGCTCAACGTTACCCGCGCCAACCAGACGAGGTTTTAGACTGTCAGTTGACAACGTTTACCGATTTAACTTCACGGATGCCAATGCCAACCATCAGGTACGTTTGCAACAATCATCGCAAGATACAGGAACTCACTTCACTGTCCGATGTGGTGAGGAGCTGCATCAGGTCATCCTGCTTGAAAGTGACAACCAGTTTATCGTCGATATTGATAATGTGCGTTACACCTTTAATGCACTTAGCAACGAACAAAAGACAACACTATTTTATCTTGGTCAGCAGCGCACGTTCGCTCATCAACCTAACTTTGACTCTGCAAAAGATGTAGATGATGAACTAAGTCCAACCGCACCACTCAACGGCATAATTTCAGCAGTTATGGTGGCTAAAGGTGACGAAGTGGCGGCGGGCGATCCGCTTTTGGTACTCGAAGCAATGAAAATGGAATACACCATCACGGCTCCGGTAGCAGCAAAAGTCGACGAATTGTTTTATCAGCACGGGGACCAAGTACAGCACGGTTCCATCCTGCTGAATTTGTCTTTGATATCGGATAACGTCAGTGAAGATAAGGAGCGCGAATATGCTACCAGCGAAGGTTAATATCGTCGAAGTCGGCGCTCGTGATGGTCTGCAAAATGAAACGGCAGTGACGCTGGTTGATAAAATCCGTTTGATTAACCAACTAAGCAGCAGTGGCTTAAAGCATATTGAGGCTGGATCTTTCGTCTCTCCAAGGTGGGTGCCTCAAATGGCCGATTCCGATCAGGTGTTTGCTGGTATCTCAAAAAAGCCTGAAGTGGTTTATAGCGCGCTCACACCAAATCTCGCAGGGTTAGAACGTGCGCTGGAAAGCGGTGTAAAGCGAATTGCGGTGTTTGGCTCCGCTTCAGAAACGTTCAGCCAGAAGAACATCAACTGCAGCATTACCGAAAGTCTCGCTCGATTTGAACCCGTTATCGAATTGGCGAACCAGCACAACATTCCTGTACGCGGGTACTTGTCTTGTACCATGGTGTGTCCATATGAGGGAGTAATCAAGCCAGAGCAAACTACCAAGGTCGCCAATACGTTGTTTGATATGGGATGTTATGAGATTTCGCTCGGTGATACTGTCGGTAAAGCAACGCCTAATCGCGTTATCGCCATGCTGGATTCGTTGTTAACGCTACTGCCAAAAGACGCGCTCGCAGTACATTTTCATGACACTTATGGACAAGCATTAGCCAATATCTACCAAGCCTTGTTAATGGGCATCAACACCATTGATAGCGCAGTAGCGGGGCTCGGCGGCTGCCCTTACGCGAAAGGAGCCAGTGGCAATGTTGCAACGGAAGATGTACTTTATCTGTGTGAGCAACTTGGGATTGAAACAGGCGTTGACCTTGGCGTCATCAATGAAGCGGGTTGGCAAATTTGCCGTGCGTTAGGAAAGTCTCCTGCTTCTAGGGTCGCATTAGCTCTGGGCGATCCGTATAGCTTGTAAATCATCAACAACCAATCAGGTAATGTATTTCAACGGGCATGCAGACGTACGTGCCCGTTTTTTGTTGTTACTCATAAAAACCTTGACGCTCAACGGTCTTCATCACATTAATTAGTGTCTGATTTCAGCTACAATTTAGTTTCAAACCGAACATATAAAACAGGATCAGGTAAATGCTCATAACATTTCGTTGTCGAAGCCACTCAAACGTCACAATGTTTGGTGATATTGCATTAGATATGCTCAAAATGATGGGTCACAGCGGCACGGTGCCGGGATCAATTTCCGCTCAAGATGTTCCTGACGCGCTATCAAGATTAACTTCTGCTCTATCTGCGAAAAATGCAGCTGAAGAAAACCTCCCTACTGATGTAGACGAAGAGGAAGAACAAGCAGAGCCCGCGGTAAGCCTAGGACGCAGAGCGTTTCCACTGATTGAGTTGCTAAAATCAGCAATCAAAGAAGAATGCGAAGTCATGTGGGACAACCAATAACGCCTTCAACTTGTTTCTAGCGAGGTGAATCCGTGTTGTGACCGCCTCGCTATGGTTACTCGACACCAAGATAAGAACACCAATACCGCTTATCGCCCTATCCGTTTCTCTCCCTAGACAACTTTATTTGCCCATCAATGTGCACATCTCGTTGTGGAAACGCGATTTCAATGCCGTGCTTTTCGAAAGCTTCGTAGATTTCAAAACGCATGGCACTTGCGACCGAGCGAATACCGCCCTCAACCGTTGAGTTAATCCAAAAATAAGATTCGAAGATCAAAGCATTGTCACCAAAGTCTTGAAAAAACACATCTGGCGCTGGCGAACTCAGAACTTGCGCTTGCTGCGAAGTCACTTCCGCCATTAAGGCAGCAACCTGTTTGACATCGCTCCCATACGCGACGCCGACGACGACCGAGCCACGAACTAATCTGTCGCATAACGTCCAGTTGATCACCACGTTCTCAATCAACTGACTGTTGGGTATGAGCATATGAACACCATCGGTTCGTCTGATTCTCGTTGAACGTGTATTTATTTGCTCGACAGTGCCTTTGGCGCCCTCAACCTCTAAAAAGTCCCCAATTCGAATTGGCTTTTCACCAATCAAAATCCAGCCACTTATGAAGTTGTTAATAATGTTTTGCGCACCAAAACCGAAGCCGATAGCGATGGCACCAGACAGAAAGGCAAACGCGGTAATTGGCACATTGATCATCGAAAGTGTGGTCATAAAAATAATGGCGAGAGCGATGACAAATAATATCCGTTTAACCAAATGAATCACGTTTGGGTCTTTCCCCGATGAGGACATTCTTGACGTAACGGTTTTGATCAAAATTTTTGATAACCATAAAGCGACAATCACCCATGTCGGCACCATCAATATCGCCCATAACGTGATAGGTTGTTCGTTAAAGGTAAACAGCGTTGTTTCTAAAAATGAAATGACCCGTTCGAACATAAAGTGCTCACTCTTGATTCATCGTTGCCAGCAAGCCAGAGCGCATAAGTCTTAAATTTTTAGGTCAATCGATAGCGCAAGCGGCTCAACTAAGTTCTTCTTATTAACTATATTGTAATCTACGTAAAACGCTTCGAGTGGTTTCCCACTTTGGCTTCAACCGATTAAGCCATTTAGGGAGCACGTCTTTGTGAACTAAACGAGCCAATCAACCAACTGGATACGCAAGGCAAATCAGTGATAACTTTCTGATTTTTAAGCGTCAAATTTTCACTTCGAATCACTCTCACTTATTATTATGCACCTTATTGCAATTTATATTGATGGAATGATTGTTATGTCAGAACTGACTCGGATGCGCTCTGGAGAAACCTATAATTGTCTGGATGAAGAACTAAAGCTAATGCGCGCCAAAACTGCGCAGCTTGTCTTCCAGTTTAACCACGAACCAAACCCAGATATCCGTAGACAGCTATTGGCGGAAATGGGCGTCCAATTAAAAAATAGCGCCTGTATAGAGCCACCGCTACAACTTACCTACGGTTGTCACTTGTCCATCGGAGAAAACACCTACATCAACTGGGATGCCATTATTCTGGACAATGGACAGGTTGAGGTTGGCGCGAACGTCATGATTGGGCCTAGAGTGCAAATTTACACAGCCGCTCATTCACTCGATACGCAAAGACGCTTAGCCGGAGATGAGATCGCCAAACCGGTAAAAATCGGCAATAACGTTTGGATTGGTGGGGGCGCTATCATACTGCCAGGCGTGACCATTGGTGATGAGGCCGTCGTCGGCGCTGGCTCTGTCGTAACCAAAGACGTTGCGCCGGGCGATCGAGTTGTTGGAAATCCGGCGCGCTCCATTAAACCAAAAAACTGAAGAAAGTCGCTATTTCGCCAAATGATCGCGAATAATATTAGCGAGCAGATTGAGAGCATGAACATATTTGTCATTGAGCTCAAAAGAAGCGTTAAGACGAATACAGTGATCGTATTGTTCTGTCAGGCTGAACATCTTTCCCGGTGCGATGCTGATATTACCTTTTAGTGCTTCTCGATATATCGGCAAGGCATCAATATGCTTGGGGAGCTCTAACCAAATAAAGTACCCACCGCTTTGGCTTAACACTTTGACTGCTTCAGGTAACAGCTCACTAAGCAGAACCGTCATCTTACTTTTACGTTCAAACAGCTTTTTCCGTAACTGCTTCAAATGCGATTCATAATTGCGGCTTGTTAAATAGTGCACCAATGTCATTTGCACTGGTGCACTCGTCGCTAATGTACTCATTAGCTGTAACTTTTGTACCTCTAGCGCCCGCTTTCCCGCCGCAACCCAACCAATACGTAGCCCTGCGATTAATGATTTTGAAAACGAGGAGCACAACATGGTATTACCCGTGTCATCAAACATTCTTAGTGGGTAAACCGAGTCATTCTCGGCATGCAGTTCGCTGTACACATCATCTTCAATTACTGGCACGTTATATCGCTGTGTCAGTTCAATCAGCTTTTGTTTTTTCTCGTTGGAAAGCGTAAAACCCAGAGGATTCTGGAAGTTCGACATCAGCCAACATGCTTTCACATCGTGTGTTTGCAGCGCTCGTTCCAATGAGTCTAGGTCAATGCCCGTGACTGGGTCTGTTCTTACTGAGAGCGCTTTCAAACCTAACCGCTCTAAGGATTGCAAAGCGCCATAGAATGCAGGCGACTCCACAACCACCCAATCTCCCGGTCTTGTACAAGCTTGCAAACTGAGCGTTAACGCCTCCAGCGCGCCTGCCGTAATGACAATTTCATCGGGTGAAATTTCAATGCCTTTCGCAGCATAACGCTTCGCGATGATGGTGCGTAATTGTTCATTTCCCGGCGGTAAGTTATCAAAGGTGGTGGAAATCGGCATATTGCGAGCGGCTGCGCTCATCGCCCGATTCACGTGATAGCGTGGATACAAACTTGGGTCTGGATAGGCAAAGCCAAAATTGATCATGGATGGATTTTTGCTCGCCTGCAGAACATCAAAGATAAACTCATTGATGTCTACCTGCTCTGTCCACGAAACCGCGGCTGGCGCTTGGGGTTCATTTGAACTCTTAATATTGGGCGCGACTCGATAACCAGATCGCGGCTGTGACGTTACCCAGCCTTGAGATTCCAGAATTTGATACGCGTGCAACACCGTCATCAAGCTCAAACCCGAGTGTTCAGATTGGCGACGCAGCGAAGGCAGCTTGTCACCCGGATGCCATATCCCCGATTTTATCTGCCTTTTAAGCTGTTCCACTAACTCTTGATACTTCGCCAAACGCAAATCCCCTTCCATAAAGCCGAATTCAAAATAATAACACTTCAATATTTAATCTGTTATAGGTTTATAGTCACTGTCTGTACCTACTTCCCTCATTCCGCTCCTTTTAAAATAGCTCTCTCATAAAACTTAAAAGATCAAAGGAAGTTTAATGTTTGGCCTCGACGCATTTATGCTTGCACGGATACAGTTCGCCTTTACGGTATCCTTTCATATTATTTTCCCCGCTATCACCATAGGTTTGGCCACCTATCTCGCCGTGCTGGAAGGCTTATGGCTAAAAACACGTAATCCCGATTACCAAAAGCTCTATCACTTCTGGTCGAAAATTTTTGCGGTTAACTTTGGAATGGGTGTTGTATCTGGTCTTGTCATGGCCTATCAATTCGGCACCAACTGGAGTGGTTTCTCCGACTTCGCTGGTTCTATCACAGGCCCATTACTGACTTATGAAGTGTTAACGGCTTTCTTTCTCGAAGCCGGATTTCTTGGCGTAATGCTGTTTGGGTGGCGTCGCGTCGGCGAAAAGCTGCACTTTTTTGCAACCTCGATGGTGGCGTTAGGAACGATCATTTCGACGTTCTGGATTCTCGCCTCCAACAGTTGGATGCAAACGCCACAAGGCTATGAAATTGTCGACGGACGTGTGGTGCCAACCGACTGGTTTGCTATCGTTTTCAATCCTTCATTTCCTTATCGTTTGGCGCACATGAGCGTCGCGGCTTTCGTCAGTTCAGCACTCTTTGTAGGCGCGTCAGCCGCTTGGCATTTATTGAGAGGCAATCAATCGACTGCGGTAAAAACCATGTTTTCGATGTCGCTCGGGATCTTAGTGTTCCTTGCGCCACTCCAAGCCGTGATTGGCGATGTGCACGGGCTAAACACTCTGGAACACCAGCCCGCCAAAATCGCTGCCATCGAAGGACATTGGGATAACAGCGATGGCAAACCAACCCCATTGATATTGTTCGGCATGCCAAACATGGAACAAGAACGCACAGACTATGCCTTAGAAATTCCTGTTTTAGGAAGTTTGATCCTACGCCACAGTTTAACTGAGCCAATCCCGGCGCTGAAAGACTTCCCGAAAGAGGAACGACCGAACTCACCTATCGTCTTTTGGTCATTTCGAATCATGGTCGGGCTAGGACTTCTGATGATTTTTCAGAGCTTCTACAGCATATGGTTACGAAAAAAGAACACGCTTTATACTTCGCGTTGGTTCCTCAAGTTTTCATTGTTTATGGGGCCATCTGGTCTTATCGCAATACTCGCTGGCTGGTTTACGACAGAGGTTGGTCGGCAACCTTGGGTCGTGTATGGCGTACAAAAAACGCGTGATGCGGTTTCTGCACACGGAGACCTACAAATGAGCATCAGCCTGCTGTGTTTTCTTGTTGTATACAGCTTGGTATTTGGTTTTGGTTATTACTACATGATCCACCAAATCAAGAAAGGCCCCGATGCAATCGAACACGATGAGCACGACATGACGACCGTTTCAGGTCGCATTTAGAATTTGTCACAAAGTGAAGGTAGAAAATATGCATTTTGATTTATCCGTGATTTGGTTCGCGATCATCGTTTTTGCCACTTTGATGTACATCATCATGGATGGCTTCGATTTGGGTATTGGAGTACTGATGCCCTTCATCAAGGATGAAAAGCAAAAAGACGTCATGGTCAACAGTGTCGCACCTGTTTGGGACGGTAACGAAACTTGGATTGTACTTGGAGGCGCATCTCTATTTGGCGCTTTTCCGATGGCTTACGCTGTGATTATTGAAGCGCTAACCATCCCTTTAACGTTGATGTTGATTGCTTTGATCTTTCGTGGCGTCGCGTTTGAGTTTCGCTTTAAAGCATTGGAAAGCCACTTAAAGTTCTGGGATCGCTCTTTTATGGTCGGCTCGATTTTAACCACGTTTTTCCAAGGCATCGTTGTTGGCGCGGTAATTCAAGGCTTTGCGGTGGAAAACCGCGTCTTCGTAGGTAGCCAACTCGACTGGCTCAGCCCTTTTCCCATCTTTTGTGGTTTGGGTTTAGTCGCAACGTACGCGCTGCTTGGTAGCACATGGCTCATCATGAAGACGGAAGGTGAACTGCAAAACACGATGTACCGCTTCACTAACAAAACACTACTGGCAATGATCTCCGCATTAGTCATTGTGAGCGCTTGGACTCCACTTGCTTACCCTGCCATTGCGGAAAGATGGTTTTCTCTGCCTAATTTGTTCTACTTACTGCCCGTACCTGTCATTACTGGGCTGGTATGTTTGAAGATTGCCGACTCCGTTAAAAAGCGTAAAGAGCGCAGCCCTTTCGTGATGGCATTGGTGATCGTGATTCTCGGGTTCGCTGGGCTTGGCATCAGTATCTGGCCAAATATCATTCCTCCTAGCATATCAATATGGGAAGCAGCGGCTCCTGCAAGCAGTCAGCGCTTTATGCTCGTTGGAGCAGTGATCATCATCCCGATCATTCTGGCTTACACCTTTTGGAGTTACTACGTCTTCTCCGGAAAAGTAAAAGAAGGCGAAGCGTACCATTAACGAGTTGATAAGGAGTGAGTATGAAAATCAAAAATTGGTGCCGCCAATGGGCTTGGATGGTTGGAATTTGGGTCGTTAGCGTCGCTGCATTAGGGTTAGTGTCTATGTTATTTCGCGTCATGATGACCGCTGCCGGGTTAAAATCTTAGCTCGGCACTTTTAAGTCAATAAAAAATGGATGCCTCTAGATCTTGTGTAAGAGCTAGAGGCGTTGAACCTAATACTCAATCTTAATGAAAAAGCCAAGCGTTAAGAATCTACTCAAAACATTCTTTCATAAGTCTACATTGCCTGAAGTCGTTCATGCATGCTTACGAGATCAAAAGGTTCAAGCTTTTTCGCAATGCTCAGTAATGCTTCCTTTTTATCTTGCGGTAAACTTTGAAACTTCGACTCTAAACGTAAATCCACTTTGCTAAAAAGTAGCTTTCTAATTTGACTAGCTTTTGCCTTTGATAATTGCAATCCATCATTATCGGAGGTTTCAATTATCATGATAATTCTTGCTAAATCACTGAATTCATCATCAGAGCATAAATAAAGTGATTGTTTGTATAAATAGCCAACCGAAATTTCAAAATCAATATTAAGCGCTTGAATCTGACCGACAATGTTTTCACTCATATCATTTTGAGAAGCAGAGTTGATACAATCATCAAATCGCCTTTCAAATGTAACAAATCGATTATTGAGCTCGTCCAACATAGTCGTATCTTTTGCGAATGATTCTATAGGTAAAACCAATAAGAACATTGGCAGTAGGTATTTTTTCAGCGACCGACTATTCACAATCAAGTCCTTCTTCTAAAAAACTTTCATGCGGTGTTGGTGCAATTGTTTCTTTCAAATTCAAGTCCATTAAACTCGCCAAATGGCTTTCATTAAACTCTGATAGCTTTTGCAGCTTTAGACTGGCTTCATTAAACTCTTGGTAGAACTTATCAGGTTGAGGTATCACGACTGTTTTTATGTTTGCTCGTGTTGCCGCAAGCATACCCGAATAAGAGTCTTCAAAGGCAATACAGTTACTTGAATCTACACCTAGTTTATTGATTGTTAAAAGGTAGACATCTGGCTCTGGCTTACCCTGCTCTACATCGTCTGACGATGATATCGCGTCAAAGTAACTGGCAATACCGAGTTTGTTCAAAATGATGGGAATGAGTTGATAAGGTGAATTAGTAGACAACCCTATCTTAAACCCTTTTTCCTTAAGCAATTTGAGTGTTTCTGTAACACCCTCTAATTCGCATCCTTTTTCAATTATTAATGCCTCCACTTTATCCACAACAGCATTCTCTACTTCCTCTAGGCTCTTTTCTTGCCAAGGATTACGTTCATACCAAAACCTTGTTACTTCACCTGTCGTCATAGTTGCAGTCTGCTTTGACAGCACTTCGGTCACTTGGACACCAACTGATGAAAACACCTGCTTTTCCGCTTCCTTCCACAAAGGTTCTGAATCAATCAGCAACCCGTCCATATCAAAGACCGCAGCGTATATCATTGGTACATCCTCAGTAAGTTCTATTCGTTGAGTAAGATTTGTCTATTCAACCAAAGCATAGCTTTGCATATAACGAGTGAGAGTATCACATTTGCCTGTGGCTATCAGAGCCAGTTCGATGACTCATCTTTAAGCCTCAACATGACCGATGTGCATGGCTACTTTTAGCGCTTGTTTATTGAGATTAGATGCCTCCCAAGCAACAACAACACGACTAGTGAGAGGGATATCCTCAATCTCGGCGACTGTCGCGGAATCATCGAGATGTTCAGCCAGTGAGCGCGGAACGAGAGCAATACCTAACCCGGCCTGCGCCATGGCAATCGTCGTACGAAGTTGCGGTGCTGCGAACTGTGGTTCGAGCCTTACTCCTGCGTCGGCAAAAAGTGTACTCATGCCATCAAACAATGCGGGTCCAGTCTCTCGTGGAAACAGTAAAATTTTATGGCCTCTCAACTGTTTCATCTGGATACAGGGATACTTTGCCAGTTCGTGGCCCGCCGGAATCACCGCGACAAACGGGTCGTTAAACAACACCTTGTGCTCAAAAGGCTCACTGGCGTAACAGGGTAGCCGCATGATTGCGAGATCAAGTTGTTTGCTTTTTAACTGAGTGGCAAGCTCTGGCATTGACAGTTCCGCCGTCTGTAAATGAACCCCATTCTCTTGAATACGCCCAATCCTCTCCAATACCTTAATGCAGGTTGATGTTGACGTCGCGAACCCAATTTTAACCTGCGTATTTTCACCACGGGCAATCTGTCGGGCTTTTGCTTTAGCGCGTTCCACATCAGCAAGAATATTTACCGCATCCGTATAAAAGACTTGCCCTGCATGGGTCAGTTCTACTCCTCTAGACAAGCGCTTAAATAAGTCCACGCCAAGCTCGTGCTCTAGCTTTTTGATTTGTTGACTCAAAGGAGGTTGCGCAATCCCTAACCGTTCAGCTGCTCGGGTAAAGTGACGAGTCTCGGCGACCGCGACAAAATACTTCAGGTAGCGAAATTCCATATATTTTCCATATCAAAATAAATCTTTTTTATATTGGATTTAGCACCGTGTAGAAGTCAATCTAAATATACTCTTCATTGCATAACTGGTCTTACTCATGCGTGGATTTTATAACCCTCTATGCGCTTGTTCGCTTGAAGTAGCGAAAGAATTTTCTGAATACCATCACGTTACCGGAGATGGTGAGATTTATCAGACTTCGTTAATGAGTGCTTTGATCGCTGGTGTTTACGAAGGCTCGACAACCATAGAAGAACTGCTGAAACATGGGGATTTTGGTTTAGGTACGTTCAATGAATTGGATGGTGAGTTGATTGCTTTTGATAAGGAAGTTTTTCAACTCAAGTCGGATGGCTCCGCAAACCCGGCAGACCTAGAGCAAAAAACGCCCTTTGCTGTCATGACTTTTTTTAAGCCTGATATCGAGCTGCCATTGACATCGCGCATGTCACGTCATGAAGTCCATAGCCTCATAGACGACCTGGTTCCAAGCGATAACCTATTTTGCGCAGTGCGCATTGATGGTGTTTTCGATTCAGTTCGTACTCGTACCGTACCTAAACAAACACGCCCTTATCGACCAATGCTTGAAGTGGTCAAAGAACAACCAACATTCCGCTTCACGCATAAGCAAGGCGTGGTCGCCGGCTTTCGCAGTCCTAAATATACGACTGGCATCAATGTACCCGGCTATCACGAACATTTTATTACCGATGACCGCCAAGGAGGTGGTCATATCCAGGATTACAGCATTTCGTCAGGATTTCTCCAGATTGGCAAAGTCTCACGGCTAGTGATTGATACCCCAGTATCGACAGACTTCCTCAACGCCAATTTGGCTCCGGAAGATATAAATACCGCCATAGAAAAGGCGGAAAAGTAACAAAGTCAGGCAAATAATAAGGACAACAAATGCAATCCAAACCTTCAAATAAAAATGGAGCTCAGTTGATCGCTCAACAGCTAGAGTCTCTCGGCATTAAGTACATTTTCGGTATTCCCGGTGCAAAAATCGATCGACTGTTCGATGCGATTGAAGACACTAACATCCAAATGATTCCGGTACGCCACGAGGCTAACGGCGCATTTATGGCGGGCGTTATGGGAAGACTAACCGGCAAAGCAGGCGTCATAATGGTTACGTCAGGCCCTGGCTGTGGAAATCTAGTTACGGGGGTGGCAACAGCAAACTCCGAAGGCGATCCGCTGATTGCTATCGGTGGTGCGGTGAAACGAACTGACCAGCAAAAACAAACACACCAGAGCATGGATACCGTCAGTATTTTTCGCTCTATAACTAAGTTCAGTGCTGAAGTGCAGCATGTGGACGCCGCAAGCGAGATCATGGCGAACGCATTTCGTATCGCAGAGTCAGGTCGTCCTGGGGCTTGCTTTTTGAGTCTCCCCCAAGATGTTTTATCCGAGCAAACCCAAACGGACATTATTGTCCCCTCGCCTTACACACAGCCTGGTTGCGCAGACATCGTAGCAATCGAAGAAGCGGTCAGTCGAATCAGTAAAGCAAAGCGCTGTGTGGTTTTACTTGGCCTTCACGCGAGCCGCAGTCAAAACGCTGCTGCTATCGCCCGATTTCTTCAAAATACGCAGCTACCCGTTGTCGGCACTTACCAGGCCGCCGGCACGGTAGACATCAATTACTATCATCACTTTGCTGGGCGTGTCGGTTTGTTTAATAACCAACCTGGCGATGTTTTACTGCGGGACGCCGATTTAATTCTCACCATCGGCTTTAGCCCAATAGAGTATGACCCTGAGCTTTGGAACAGCCACCGCAACCCAGTGATTCACCTCGATATTGAACCAGCAGAATACCAACTTAATTATCAACCTTGTGTTGAAATCGTCGGAAACATTGCGCAGTCATTAGATAAAATGGGCAGCTATATCTCTGAATATGCTCGCCTTTCCCCAACGGCACTTTCAATACTGGAAGAGGTAGCACTGCAACGGCAAGTGATCAAGGCTTATCCCAAAGTCTATAACAAGCAAGGGTTTCATCCACTGGCGCTAATTAAAGCCATGCAATCTATCATCACACCAGATACCACGCTATGCCTTGATATGGGGAGCTTCCACATCTGGATCGCTCGTTACTTAAGCTGTTTTCGAGCTCGCCAAATGCTGGTGTCTAACGGCCAACAAACGATGGGCGTTGCACTGCCATGGGCCATTGGTGCCAGCCTACTAAAACCTGGTAGCAAAGTGGTATCGATATCAGGAGACGGCGGTTTTATGCAATCGAGCATGGAGTTAGAAACCGCGGTTAGACTGAACTGCAATATCGTCCATATTGTGTGGGTTGATAACGCCTACAACATGGTAGAAATGCAAGAGATCAACAAATATCAGCGCTGCTCTGGTGTGAAATTTGGACCAATTGATTTCAAGGCCTACGCCGAGTCATTTGGCGCGAAAGGCTTCGCAGTGACTAGTCAACACGAATTGCTACCGACATTGAATAAAGCCATGGACGTTGAAGGACCAGCAGTGGTGGCTATCCCCGTAGATTACAGCGACAACGACAAACTGATGTTGCCGCGCACAGAGAAAAATCAAGATCCCGTTTTTGTAAGTTTCGAAGGAGAAATCGCATGAGAGGATTAAAAAATAAAGTCGCACTCGTCACTGGTTCTGCCAATGGCATTGGTTTGGCCATCGCAAAACGTTTGTATGAAGAAGGCGCAAACGTCGCTCTTGCCGATTGGAATGAAGAGCAGTTGGCAAACGCCGTTGAGGGCTTTGATAAACAGCGTGTGTCTGCGCATTCTATTGATGTTTCTGACCCAGAAAAAGTCGCAGCACTGATTTCTGATGTTGTTACCCGTTTCGGTAAACTGGATATTTTAGTAAACAATGCTGGCGTACATGTCCCTGGTTCCGTGATTGAAGGTAGTGTGGAAGACTGGAAGAAGATCTCTGGTGTAAACATTGACGGCGTCGTTTATTGCGCGAAGTTTGCTTTGCCTGAACTCTTAAAAACGAAAGGTTGTATGGTAAATACCGCGTCCGTTTCCGGTTTGGGTGGTGACTGGGGTGCCGCATTCTATTGCGCGAGTAAAGGTGCCGTGGTGAACCTTACCCGAGCGATGGCATTGGACCATGGTGCGGATGGGGTAAGAATTAACGCCGTATGCCCAAGTTTAGTAAAAACCAACATGACAAACGGCTGGCCGCAGGACATCCGCGATAAATTCAATGAGCGCATTGCGCTTGGCCGAGCAGCCGAACCTGAAGAAATTGCGTCTGTCGTGACTTTCTTGGCAAGTGATGACGCATCTTTCATTAATGGCGTAAACCTACCTGTAGACGGCGGTGCCACCGCATCAGATGGTCAACCTAAAATAGTATAAGCATGAAATAGACAGATCAGTAAGAGACGTTCTACTACCTTTCGGATCGATGCTGATCTGTCGCTTTACGCTCTGAGCACACAACCCATGCCAGCAATAAACTCAACCACTCAACCGCTGTTAGAGATATCTCAACAACTTAAACCAGCAACGAGAAATTAATGTTTCACACAAACCGACAAACTATGTGAGCATTCCATCAGGTATAGAGTGAAGACTTATGTATCAGCGATTCACAAAGAACCAGACAGTTTCCGCGAATACTTTCTAAAGAAGTCTCAGTGACGACTAACGTTTCTGCCACACCATCCATTGCTCTCTGCCTTTAAAAACCTCAACACTGTTTACCACCACTGAGGATTCCACAAGTTCAAACGTGGGCTCTAGAAAAGATGCCAGTTCCCCACTTCTCAAACAAAATGGAGGGAAGCGTGATAGGTAATTATCATCAATGACGAAAAAACCAATTAGAAAACCTCCGCTTGGCAATAATTTATCCACCATAGCAAAGTATTCTGACCACATGTCTCTTGGTAGTGCTGCGAGAAAGGCCCGCTCGTAAATGACATCAAACGAGTGAGAAAAATCGGCATTAAATACATCACCCAATACGACTTTATCTTTGTAGTTACCTAACGCTGATTGCGCCATTTTTACCGCTTCTTGGCTGTAATCCATCGCGATCACGTCATGCCCATATTGAATAAAAGTGCTCAGTTCATAAGCGGCACCACACCCAGGAATAAACACTGACTGGCCTACATGAAGTGAATTGTCGAGATAGTCCTTGAGTTCTTGAGGTGTCGATTGGGCATCCCAAGGCATAGTGCCTCGGATAAACAAATCATCCCAGAATTGTGTGTTAATCATTGGTGCCTGTTTCATTTACCCGCTCCCTGATTGCGGTAGTAAAAAATAAAGGGATACGCAGCGCAATGTGGTATCCCTTTTCTAGCCTTTTGTCTGACGTTGTTAGTTTTTTATGACAACCACTTTCTACTGCACTTATGCCACCAATGAGTTAACTGCGAAGATCATTGATTAACGGCTGCTCCACTTGGTTCGGTACAAACTGGACATTGCCTTTCAGTTTAGTGACTGACTGTAGTGTTGCTTGAATGTCCTCTGCTGATACATGCACATCATGACAACAAAAAGTAATGGCATCGTTGAAGCCATCGCGCTCAATTTTCAAGGAGCCTTTAATATCGTGGCGACGACAGACTTCTTGGATTTGATGCGGATAAACAAACAGCCCTTTTACTTTCACCGCGGAGTCTGCTCGTCCCATCCAGCCCTTAATTCGTGCATTCGTGCGTGAAGAATCAGAACTTGTCTCTAGATATGCCGATAAATCTCCCGTTGCGTAGCGAATCAGCGGGAACTTCTCATCGAACGACGTTACAACGACTTCACCGACTTCTCCCGGTTGTACAGGAACACCATCAGGATCAACGATTTCAACAATAATATCTTCGGCAATCACTAATCCTTGTTCACCAGACACTTGATAAGCAATCAAACCAAGCTCTGCACTTGCGTAGGCTTGAAAGACTGCAATGCCTTTTTCCTCAAACATCTGTTGCATGCCTGCTGTAACCGCTTCACCAGAGACCAGAGCTTTCTCAAAGCTAGGCAGCTCATTGTATTTCTCTTGGTACTTTTGTAGCAACGTCAGCAAATAAGAAGGTGTGCCAGTGTAACCATTAGGTTGAAGCTGTTTAATTGCCTCTATTTGCGCTTCGGTATTGCCTACTCCAGCCGGAAATACCGCACAGCCACAAGCCCTTGCGCCACCATCCATAATAAATCCGCCAGGAGAGAAATGGTAAGAGAGCGTGTTATGCACTAAATCACCCGCACAGAACCCAGCAGCGTGAAACGCGCGCCCCATACGCCAGAAATCGGCCTCATCCGTTTGAGCCTCATATAAAGGCCCAGGAGACTGAAAAACACGCGCCATTTGACCAATGGCAACGATATTTAAGCCACCAAACGGCGGTTTAAGTTGCTGCTGATTAGGTACATTGAACTTACGTGTAATCGGGAACTGAGCAAGCCCTTCACGATTGTTTGCCAATGTAGGCTCTAACCCAGAAAAATGCGCCGCGTAATGTTCGCTATTGACTTTCGAATTTTCAATCAACGTTGGCAGACGTTGAAACAACGACTCTTCTCGCGCCTGTAGAGACAACGATTCTTTCGCATCAAATAGTTCGTTCATCCTTACTCCTTACAACCAACGCTTACGACGTTTGTAAGATTTCAGATTCTTAAAGCTCTTGCGATCTTCATCGCCGCCGCCAAGGTAGAATTCTTTTACGTCTTCATTGTTTAGCAATTCGTGCTTGCTGCCATCTAGTACGATTTTGCCTGATTCCATGATGTAACCGTAATCGGCCGCTTGAAGAGCGAAGTTGGCATTCTGTTCAACCAAAAGCATGGTAATACCTTGCTCTTTGTTGATCTTGTTAATAATGCTGAATACTTCTTTAACTAGCAGTGGAGAAAGCCCCATAGACGGTTCGTCCAACAAAATCATCTTCGGTCGAGCCATTAACGCTCGGCCAATCGCTAACATTTGTTGCTCACCGCCAGACAAATAGCCCGCCAGGCCAGTGCGCTCTTTGAGTCGCGGGAAATAGTCAAACACCATTTCGATGTCTTGTTCAACTTCGTTGTCAGTGCGTGTATAAGCGCCTAAGCGAAGATTTTCTATTACCGTCATATCTTCAACAATTCGTCGCCCTTCCATAACTTGGAAGATGCCCGAACGGACGATCTCTTCCGGGCTTTTGTTGTCTATACGCTCGCCCATGAAGTTGATTTCGCCGCGCGTCACTTCACCATCTTCGGTTTTCAATAAACCAGAAATGGCTTTCAACGTTGTGGATTTACCCGCACCGTTGGCCCCCAGTAAGGTCACAATCTGCCCTTTTGGAACTTCTAAACTCACACCGCGAAGTACTAGTATTACTTCGTCGTAGACGACTTCAATGTTGTTCACTGAAAGCAGTATTTCTGCCGGTTCGATATTCGTTGCTAATTCAGCCATCAAGCTACTCCTTGCTAGGGTGAGAGTGTTCTCTCACCCATCCTTATTTTCAGTAAGCTTTGTTATTAATAAGTCGTAGATTAGTAACCTAGCCAATCGTCACGACGTGACAATGTCACCTGTGATACTTTCTTGATATCAACTGCGCCGCCATCGTTGTTGCCCATAAAGACGTTCACGGTTGTTGTGCCTCGGTGATCTTCCGGTTTCCAGTTCGCAGGGACACAAACACCTTCTAAGCCTTGTGGTACCCAGTTGTCATGGACATACATGCCCTTCTTGATGTTTTCACCTGTGATGCCACCATTATCTTTCGCCCACTCCATCGCTTCTTTCATATAGAACGCAGAACAGATACCGCGAATGTAATGGTGAGTTCTGAATTCGCCCGGCTCTGATTCAGACTGCTTAGAAATCTCACGAACCAGCTTCATGCCTTCGTTATCGTCTCCCCAAAACGCCGTCATACCTGGGAAAACGTAATCTTTAAGGCCATCGCCTGCTGCTTCAAGCACTGGCTTGTCGCCGCCCCAAATGTTTGCCATGTACTGGAACTCTGTCCCAACCGTGTTACAAGACTTCACTAGTGAGATAACCGAGCTACCGATATTGGCAATGTAACCGTAGTTGGTGCCTGACTCTTTCAGCGACAAACATTGCGCTTTAAAGTCCCCTGGTTTTAGTGACACAACGACTGGGTTTTGCACATCAAAACCAAGCTCTTTGGCGTACTCTGCACACGCTTCTTTTGGCGCATTCGGGAATGGATGGTTATCGCCAATGTGCGTAAATTTCGGCGCACCTTGATTGCCCTTAGATTCCCAATCTTCTTTCGCCCACTTAACTAGCGCACGGCACGCATCTGAGTACGACGCACCATAAAAGAAATTATAAGGCGCTGGTTTCGCGGTTTTTGGGTTTTTGCCAGTTGGGTCAGTTAAGTGACCAGAGTAAGAAGCAGAGAACACCGGCACTTTGTCTTTGGTAACAAACGAAATAAGCGCTTCGGTATCCGCCGTACCCCAACCTTGCAGCGCAACCATGTCTTTACGCGCAACCCAACGTTTATAGTTAGAAATCGCCACTGGTACTTTGTACGCCATGTCTACTGTTTCAAATTCGAGCTCGGTACCGTTAATGCCACCGTTTTGGTTAATCCAACGCAATGCGTCTCGCACGCCAGAACCATAAGGCTTGCTCACATAGGCAGTTGGTCCAGAAAAGTCGACTAATTGCCCGACAAACACAGAATCTTTTGCCCAAGTTGCGGTAGTAAACAGTGCAGATGACAGCACCAACGTTGTCGCTAAATGTCCTTTGTTCATAACTCGTTGTCCTTGTTATTGAGGTATATTCCACTTAATTCCACGTTAATATGAGAACGGATAGTGTTTCCAATATGCTCGAATCTGTTGCCAGCGATGCGATAATCCTTGAGGTTCGAAAATGAGGAACAGCATGATGACTAAACCAATCGCCATCTCTTTGAAGTAAGCCAGACCATCAGTGAAAGCGGTGGTATCACCAAACGCTGAAAGCCCCGTTACGCCAAACTCTAAAACTTCAGGCAGAAGTACGATAAATATCGTACCCATCAGCGTACCTTTGACTGAGCCTAAGCCACCAATGATGATCATGGCCAAAAACTGGATAGACATCATGATGGTGAAACCTTCTGCTGATACAAACCCTAGATAATGTCCGTAGAGTGCACCCCCGATGCCCGCATAGAATGCACACACTCCAAATGAGAGCAGACGATACTTGGTTAGGTTGATGCCCATGATCTCTGCTGACAGATAGTGATCTCGTACTGAGACAAACGCGCGACCGTCACGAGAACGGATTAAGTTTGATGCCCACATATACATGAAGATCAGCGCAAACAGAGCGATATAGAAGAAGCTTTCGTCAGTCGTAAACTCAAAGCCAAACAAATTAATTGGGTTCGCGCTTGCACCGTATGAGCCGCCACTGAACCAATCTGCGCGAGCAAAGAAGTCCTCTAGAATAAACTGCGCCGCCAACGTTGCGATAGCTAGGTATAAACCTTTAATTCGAGCCGCTGGCAGACCAAACAGCATCCCCACAATCATGGTTAAGTAACCCGCGAGCGGAATCGCAAACACGACTGGAATGTTAAACTGGTTATTTAGCCAAGCCGATGCAAAGGCGCCAAAGCCAAAGAACGCACCGTGACCTAGCGAGATTTGTCCGGTAAAACCAACCAAAATGTTTAAGCCCAATGCCGCGATACCGAGGTATGCAATCTGAATAAACAGGTTTAGGAAGTAAATATCCAAGACCAGCGGTGCTGCCAGCATGGCGATGACACCAGCAATCGCAAGGCTTCTGATGGTTTTGGTTTCAAAAATTGGCGTATCGCTTTTGTATGTGGTTCGAAAATCCCCACATGGGCGCATGCTAAGTTGAGCCATGTTATTTCTCCTTAAATACGCTCAATATCTTTGGTACCAAACAGGCCATATGGCTTGAAGGCAAGAATGATTAACAGCACATAGAATGGTGCGATGTTGTATAAGTTACCCACTTGCAGGTATTGGCTATCAAAAAACTCAGCCAAGTTTTCTAGCACCCCGATGGTAATACCACCGACAATTGCGCCGACTACCGAATCTAAGCCACCTAAAATAACGGCTGGGAAAACTTTGATACCAATAATGGATAGCGCGTCAGATACGCCGTTAACGATACCGATAACAATCCCTGCTGTTGCAGATACCATTGCCGAAATAGCCCAACTGATGGCGAACACTTTCTTGATGGAAATGCCAAGACTCTGGGCTACTTGCTGGTTGAATGCCGTTGCGCGCATTGCCAGACCCATTTTGCTGAATTTGAAGAACCAGTAGAACGCGCCCATGATGAGCATTGAGAAGATCAAGCTCAGAATGTAAGCAAACTCAACATTCAAACCTCCGATATTCACCACGTTGGTTTCGAACACTTGCGGGTACGAAACAGCCGAGACGCCGAATATCCACTTCATCAGCGCTTGGAAAAACATCGATAGACCGATGGTCACCATGATCACAGAGATAATCGGTTCACCAATCAACGGTCTGAGCACAATGGTTTGCACGGCGATACCAAAAATCATCATGAACGCGAGCGTGAGTAAAAAGCCGATAAAAAACGGTAACTGTAGGTGTACCAATGCCGCCCAACATACCCATGCGCCAATCAACAGGAACTCACCCTGAGCAAAGTTGACCACCTGGGTCGATTTGTAAATCAATACAAAGCACATGGCGACAACGCCATACAACATGCCAACGATCACGCCATTAATGACGAGTTGCAGTAATAAATCCGTATTCACTATGCGATCCTCCGTTGTTCGCTATCCACTAGTGTTGGCTCATGCTCAATAAGCGTTTCAATAACTAGCGACGTTTGAATGCGTGTTTTAGTGCCATCTTGATAAGTGATCACTGTATCGACATCGACTTTTGGATCGTCGCTGTAGATGGTTTCGATGATGTCTCCGTATTTCTCTGCAACCACACCACGGCGTACTTTACGTGTGCGAGTTAGCTCTCCATCGTCGGCATCCAACTCTTTGTAAAGTAGAATGAATTTACTGATCTTCTGTGCATCCGGTAGGGATTCGTTCACTTTTTGAACTTCTTCACGAATCGCTTGGTACACTTCTGGTTGAGCAGATAAGTTGGTGTAGTTGGTAAATGCCAAGCCGCGTTGCTCTGCCCACTTCGCGACGATCGCATAGCGAATACAGATGATGGCAGACAGCCAAGGTCGACCTTTACCTACCACCACGGCTTCTGCAATAAACGGCGAGAACTTGAGTTTGTTTTCGATAAACTGTGGCGAATAACGGTCGCCATGGCTGGTTTCCGACATATCTTTCAGACGATCAATCACCACCAAGTGACCGGAATCTTTAAAATAGCCCGCATCGCCTGTGTGCATCCAACCATCTTGAACATCTTCATCATATGCTGCTTGGTTGTTTAAGTAGCCAGTAAACATGCCTGTACTTTTCGCGATGATTTCACCAACGCCATTGCTGTCCGGGTTGATGACTTTCACATCTGCATTATCAAACGCAACACCAACGGAATCGTAATCCACATCATCCGCTTGGTGCACGGTGTATGCGCCACACATTTCGGTCTGACCATAAAGCTGCTTAAGTGGCACACCAATAGCTTGTAGGTAACGGAAAGTGTCAGGCCCCATCGCCGCACCGCCCGTTGCAGCAGATGTTAGGTTCGAAAAGCCTAAACGGTCTCGCAAAGCACGCAAAAGAATCCATTCGGCGAGTTTAGAACGTTTGCCCTGCTCTAACGCTTTGTTGGCTAAGCTCATGCCCAGTTTGTACATCTTTTGCTTAAACGGTGTCGAATCCATCATTCGTGCAGACACGTCTGCCACAATGTTTTCCCACACACGTGGCGCTAACAGCACAAAGTTTGGACCGATTTCACGCAAGTCGGACATCATGGTTTCTTGTTCTTCCACAAAGTTAACGATTTGACGAGAAATCAACGCCTGACCAACCACGTAAA
This sequence comes from Vibrio sp. D431a, assembly GCF_030248655.1. Taxonomy (NCBI): domain Bacteria; kingdom Pseudomonadati; phylum Pseudomonadota; class Gammaproteobacteria; order Vibrionales; family Vibrionaceae; genus Vibrio; species Vibrio sp. D431a. The sequence continues at coordinate 139,008 of NZ_JAHGAP010000029.1, forward strand.
CCTGCTCCATAATCCAAGGCAAAGGCAGAACAGAAACGTAGTTGTCGCCTGGGGAACGAGGGTCTGCACGCAAGTAAGCCGCACAGTGATCCAAGAACGTGCCACTGTGTAGCTGAGCCAATTTTGGTTTAGAAGTCGTACCCGACGTTGTACAAAGAATTGAAAGATCGCTGCCTTTGGTTTCAACAACCATATTGAGATATTTGTCTGGGTCCGCTTTATCAATCAGCTGACCTTTTTTGTAGACCTGTTCAACATCAATCAATCTTGGATCATCGTATTTACGCATTCCACGAGGATCGCAGTAAATAATGTATTCAACGCTAGGAATTTCATCACCAAGCTCAAGCAGCTTGTCGCATTGCTCTTCATCTTCGGCAATCACGACTTTTGCTTTGGCATAGTTGATAAGGTACGCCACCTCTTCGTGCATAGAATCTTGATAGATGCCCAGCGAGAAACCTTTGATCGCATGTGCCGCTAACTCGCCCCATACCCATTCCGGGCGGTTATCACCTAACAAACCAACGACATCTTGCTCACCAATACCCAAATCTCGTAGTGCCAGTGCCATCCACTTGACGCGGTTTTCATAATCCTTCCAAGTGAACTCTCGCCATATACCAAACTCCTTTTCACGCATTGCGACTTGTTCGGGCCAGTTCTTGGCATTGTGTTGCAACACTTTTGGAAAGGTATCTAAGCGGGTTATATCTGCCCAATCATTATGTTGCTGTGCCATTATGCACTCTCCTCTAATGTCGGTAACTCTTCGCCTAAGTACGCTTGTTTCACATGTGGGTTGGCCATCACTTCTTCAGGCTCACCCGTAGCAATGTGTTTACCGAAATCCAAAACCAAAACGCGATTAGAGATGTCCATGACCACGCCCATGTCGTGCTCAATCATGATGATCGTGATATCTAATTCTTCATTCAGATCCATGATGTAACGTGCCATGTCTTCCTTTTCTTCCAAGTTCATACCTGCCATTGGTTCATCAAGCAGCAGTAACTTAGGTTTTAAGGCAATGGCACGAGCAAGCTCTACACGCTTACGTAAGCCGTAAGATAGGGTGCCTGCAGTCGCTTTTCGGATGTGCTGGATTTCTAGAAAATCGATCACGTCTTCCACATATTTGCGGTGCGCCATCTCTTCTTTCTGCGCATTAGAGAACCAATAGAGTGGCCCCGTGACGAAGTTGTTTTTTAGTAGGTGGTGTCGGCCAACCATGATGTTGTCCAGTACCGACATGTGAGAAAAGAGCGCTAAGTTTTGGAAGGTTCTTCCCAACCCTAACTCAGCTCGTTGGCTAGGTGTCCGTTTAGTTACATCATCTCCAGCGAAGATTACAGAGCCTTTGTTTGGTGTGTATCGACCAGAGATGCAATTGAGCATTGAGGTTTTACCTGCACCGTTTGGGCCAATGATTGAAAAAATTTCCTTTTCATTCACATGGAAGCTCACGTCAGTTAAAGCTTTCACCCCACCAAAAGCCAATGAAATATCGTTTACCTGCAACAGAGGCGATTCCGATACCATAGTTGATCTCCCTTTCGTTATTTTAAGTGCGTTCCATTGAGCACTATTTGATCAAACCTAACTTTGATACTGGTAACCGCTTTTACACCTATGCATCAACTTTGTATTCAGTTTACGTAAACGTCAATTTAAAATCAGAATAGTGCCTGAAAGATTAAGTTGCAATCGAGTTCATCGAGAAAGATTTGAACTAACGCAAACTTTAAGTAAATAAATTGTTAATAAAAATTATTCTCAAACGCTTACATATTTGGATAGTTCGGACCACCACCACCTTCTGGCGGAGTCCAGGTAATATTTTGACTTGGATCTTTGATGTCGCAGGTCTTACAGTGGATACAGTTGGCCGCATTTATTTGCAGCTCTGGCTGCTGCTCCCCCTGTACGATTTCATACACGCCAGCCGGACAATAGCGCTGTGCTGGCTCTGCATATAATTCAAGGTTCTGCTCAATAGGGATCCGCTGGTTCTCCAGTCGTAAGTGGCATGGTTGATCTTCCTCATGGAAGATATTGGATAGATAAACAGAAGAGAGGCGATCGAAACTTAACACGCCATCAGGCTTCGGATAGACAATTTCATTGCTGCTTTCCGCCAATAACAGAGACTGATGATCAGGCTTATCACAGCGGATATGCCACTTAGCTTTGCCTTTTAATACGTTATGTTCCAGCAGCGCTAAACCACCGCCCAGCCACGATCCAAAGCGGTGAATGCCACTTGAGAAGTTACGTGCTTGATAAAGCTCTTCATACAGCCAAGACTGTTTGAAATGCTTTTGATAATCAGCAGTAACTGACTGACTCTCAAGGGCTTCACATACTGCTTCAGCGGCAAGCATGCCAGATTTTATTGCCGTGTGTGTGCCTTTGATTTTAGCGCCGTTAAGTGTTCCTGCATCGCATCCAATTAATAAACCACCAGCAAATTGCTGAGTGGGAAGCGAATGAAAGCCACCCTTGGTGATCGCCCTTGCGCCATAGCTAATACGCTTCCCATTTTTGAGGTATTGCTCAATCAACGGGTGGTGTTTAAAACGTTGAAACTCATCAAATGGACTCAAGTGCGGATTCTTATAATTCAAGTCAACAATCAACCCGACGGCAACTTGGTTTCCCTCTAAATGGTAGAGATAACTGCCACCTGTAGCTTCATTTGATAGCGGCCAACCTAATCCGTGCACTACTAAACCTTGCTGATGCTGCTCTGATGGGATTTCCCACAGCTCTTTAAAACCGATAGCGTAATGTTGAGGCGTTTTCTCTTCAGCAAGATTAAATCGGTTAATCAACTGCTTACCAATATGCCCCCGTGCGCCTTCAGCAAATAAAGTAAACTTCGCTCGCAGTTCAATACCAGGTTCGAAATTTCCTTTTTGTTCACCATTTTTGTCTAACCCCATATCGCCCGTGATCACGCCACAAACACGACTATCTTCATCGATGATCGCTTGACTGGCGGTAAAACCTGGGTAGATCTCCACCCCCAAGTTCTCAGCCTGCAACGCCATCCATCGGCATAGACTGCCCAAACTTATGATGTAATTACCTTTGTTATGTAACGTATTAGGCACCGCCCAAGAAGGCAGTTCATGACCATTGATGTCATTGCCTAGATAGTAGGTTTTATCTTGGTTTACTTTGGTATTGAGCGGAGCGCCTTTCTCTTGCCAGTCGGGAAAAAGCTCATCCAAACTTCGCGTTTCAAACACCGCACCCGATAAAATATGCGCTCCAACTTCAGAGCCTTTTTCTACCACGCAAACAGAGAGGTCTTGTTCTTTTTCTGCTGCTAATTGTTTGATTCGGCATGCCGCAGACAAGCCTGCGGGACCTGCGCCTACAATCAGAACATCAAATTCCATGCAGTCTCTTTCCATGATTGCATTCCTTTTTCTTTGCATGTTGCCAACTTGTTAATCAACAATATATTTAAAGTTGACGCAAACGTAAAGGTAAATTAACATCATTTTAAAGACGTCATCACATCGTCTTCACTGTAAACACATAGTCTTCACTGTAAAAGGAATCTAACGTGAAAATACTAGTGCCAATCAAAAGGGTCATTGATCCCTACGTTAAAGTTCGCGTGAAAGCGGACCATAGCGATGTTGAAACCAATAACGTCAAGATGACGATTAATCCATTTTGCGAAATAGCCGTTGAAGAAGCCGTACGACTAAAGGAGCAAGGTATTGCAGATGAAGTCATCGTTGTCAGTGCCGGCGGTAGCCAGTGTCAGGAGCAACTACGTACTGCGCTTGCGTTAGGTGCCGATCGCGCTATTCATATCGATACTGAAGACAAAATAGAGCCATTGGTCGTCGCTAAGCTGCTCAAAGCTCTGGTTGAGCAAGAACAAGCACAGCTTGTGATTACGGGTAAACAATCCATTGATACGGACAACAACCAAGTGGCTCAGATGCTGGCCGCCCTACTTGACTGGCCTCAAGCAACTTTCGCTTCCGACGTGAAGATAGAAGATCAAAAAGTTCAGGTCGTGAGAGAAGTGGACGGCGGCTTGATGACGGTCGCGATGAACTTACCTGCGGTGATCAGTACTGACTTACGCCTGAATGAACCGCGTTTTGCCTCTTTGCCTAATATCATGAAAGCTAAGCGCAAGCCGTTAGATACCATCACACCTGACAGTCTGGGTGTTGAAGTGGTATTTAGCCAAACCATTCAAGAAATCACACCGCCAGCGCAAAGAAAAGGTGGCATCAAGGTTGAATCTGTCTCAGAGCTTCTCGATAAGCTGCGTAACGAAGCGAAGGTGATTTCATGAAGAACTTAATCATAGCAGAGCATGACAATAACCAATTGCATGCTGACACACTCAAAGTGGTTAATGCAGCAAAACAAGTCAGCCAAGACAATGTTTTGATCGTAGTGGGCCACCAGTGTGAAGAAGTCGCTCAACAAGCTTGTCGCGTTGATGGTATATCAAACGTAATTTGTGTCGATGATGAGCAACTTAAGCATCAATTTGCCGAGAGTATCGCACCTATTGTAGTGAGTGTTGCTGAAGGTTTTGACGCAATCTGGGCTAGCTCATCATCAAAAGGGAAAGATCTTGCACCGCGAGTAGCAGCGAAGTTCGGCGTTGGGCAAATTTCCGATATTGTCCAAGTTATCGATGAAAACACTTTTATCCGCCCTATTTACGCAGGAAACGCATTTGCCAAAGTGACCACCAGCGACAAGGTTCGCGTCATCACCGTGCGCGCGTCTGCGTTTGAGCCGGTTACTTGTCACAACCAAGCTGATATTAAGCATCAGCAGGTCACTATCTCAGCTCCAATGGTTGAATTGGTTTCTGTCGATAAAACCGTGTCAGAACGTCCTGAATTAAGCGCGGCAGAGGTGGTTGTGTCAGGTGGACGCGGGGTCGGTAGCAAAGAGAACTTCGCGTTGATCGAACAAGTTGCCGATAAACTAGGTGCTGCCATTGGCGCTTCTCGCGCGGCAGTTGATGCCGGGTTTGTTGCCAACGACTTACAAGTGGGTCAAACCGGTAAAATCGTTGCACCTAAGCTTTATATAGCGGTTGGGATTTCCGGTGCCATCCAGCATCTTGCAGGAATGAAGGAATCCAAAGTGATTGTCGCGATCAACAAAGATCCAGAATCTCCTATCTTTGAAGTTGCCGACTATGGATTGGTTGGTGATTTATTTGAGGTACTACCTCAGCTTGCCGAACAACTTTAAACGATCAGATAAGGGGCGAACACCGCTATGTTCGCCCCTTTATTTTGTTTTTGGTCATATTCAAAAGAATTGAAATTAGAGGGACCTATGCCAAATTCTGCACCTATTTGGTCACCATCTGCTGAGCGCGTCAGCAATAGCAACTTATTACGGTTCATCGAAAAGGTTAATAAAGACAAAGCCGAAGGTACCGTAATCAACAATTACACGTCTCTACACCAGTGGTCCATTGAGCACAATGATGAATTTTGGCGACATACTTGGCAGTTTTGCAACGTAATCGGAGATATAGGTTCGCAAATCAAGAGCCTTGGCAGTCCCAAATGGACACAAACAGGTTCTAATCATCACCATGTAAATAGAGACACAGTATGGTTTGCTGACGCCACGCTGAACTACGCAGAGAACCTCCTATCTCAGGCTGAGCAATCACCAGAGCGTGAGTTTATTGTTTTTAGCAATGAAAGCGGTGAACACCGACAACTCACCGGTAAACAGTTGCTTGAACAAGTTTCTGCCATTCAACAATGGCTACTCAATTGTGGTGTCGGTAAAGGCGATGTCGTTGCGGGTTATTTGCCCTACCTTCCTGAAACCGTTATAGCCATGTTGGCTACTACAAGCCTTGGCGCTATTTGGACTTCAACCTCTCCTGATTTTGGTATCGATAGCGTCGTAGAGCGTTTTGGTCAGGTTAAGCCGAAAGTTCTTTTTTGCTGTGATGGCTACCAGTTCGGAGGCAAAGCTTTCGATATGACGGACAAGAACACCACTCTTAGTAGTAAGTTAAGCAGTGCCTCCGAAGAGACTACTATTAGCGTATGCCAAATCGAATATTTACAAAACGCTAAGAGAGCTACCACTTCTGACTTTGTCTCTTGGTCCGATATTACTCACCACTTTTCTCCACAATCAATTCAATATCAACCAATGCTGTTTAATGACCCGTTATTCATTTTGTATTCTTCTGGTACAACAGGTCAACCTAAGTGTATTGTCCATTCCGCAGGCGGTACCTTGCTCAATCACCTCAAAGAACATCAACTGCATTGCGACATCAAATCGCAAGACAAGGTTTTCTACTACACAACATGTGGTTGGATGATGTGGAACTGGCATGTTTCCGCTCTTGCGAGTGGTGCAGCCTTAGTGATTTACGACGGTAGTCCGGTTTACCCTGATCACTCCGTCTTATGGCAATTAGCAGAAGAACATAGCGTGTCGCTGTTTGGTACTTCAGCGAAATACTTAGAAGCACTGGAACAGGCAAACTGCTCTCCAAAACTAGAACATAACCTGAAGTCACTCAAAACTCTTTGCTCAACTGGTTCGGTGCTTTACCCAGAACAATTTAGTTATGTCTATCAGCACATCAAGCAGGACTTGCATCTCGCTTCTATCGCTGGCGGCACGGATATTTGCGGATGCTTTGTACTTGGAAACCCTATTTCACCAGTTTACAAAGGTGAATGCCAAGGCTCAGGGCTGGGAATCGACGCACGTGTTCTAGAGGATGATGGACATACTATTACGCAAAAACGCGGCGAACTGACTTGTAATAACTCGCTACCTAACTTCCCTATTGGCTTCTGGCACGACAACGGCGAACGTTATCACAACGCTTATTGGAGCAAGTTTACCGATATCTGGCACCATGGCGACGATGTGATGCAAACCGAACATGGCGGCTTTATTTTTTATGGCCGTAGTGACGCAACCTTAAATCCAGGCGGCGTACGCATCGGTACCGCTGAAATCTATCAGCAAGTGAACGCGTTACCCGAGGTTGAAGACTCCATCGCTGTCGGCAAGTTAAACCAGCAGTCTGAAGAAATCTGGTTACTAGTAAAACTCGCTCACAACGTCGAGTTAACCCAACAACTCACCGATTCAATTCGCCAAACATTGAAAACAAAATGTTCACCGCGCCATGTCCCACGACAAATTTTTGCTATCAGTGATATTCCTAAAACGCGCTCAGGCAAATTGGTTGAGCTAGCAGTGAAACAATTGGTAAACGGACAAGCTGTAAAAAACATTGGTGCTATTGCTAACCCAGAAGTGCTGGAAGAAATTAAAACGCTTTTCAACATAGAAGGCGCCACCGTCACTTAGAGACCCAACAAGTCTTCCCACAATACAGACGGGTATAACCTAACTATATTTTAGCTCGCTCGATAACTCCTCCCCACTTTCGTGGAAACTGAGCGAAATATGCTTCATGTGCACAAAAAAGGTGAGATAATTCTATCTCACCTTTGAGCCATATGAGCTGGAGCATTAGTTTGGGGGTTAAGCTTTTATCAGTTGGCTCATATCTTCGCGAACTTGTGGCACCGTTAAACCAACGATGATTTGAAGGCTCTCTTGATTTCTAACAATATTCACCGCTCCGTGCTGTGTGAAAAATGCGTTCTCCTTTACCAGAGAGACATCTTTAACTTTAACACGCAGACGCGTCGCGCAATTAGTTAACAATTCAATGTTTTCTTTTCCACCCAAACCTTCAATAAAGGCACTAGCTTGTGACGGACTTGCGCTACTGTTATGGACCGCTTTCGCTTCTTTGTAGTCAGCTTTGGAATACAACTTACTATCTGCACCTTCACGTCCCGGAGTAAGTATGTTGTATTTTAAAATAAGCGCGCGAAACGTAACAAAGTAGACACCAGTAAACATGAGACCAATAATAATCTGAATCACGTATGTTCCTGCATGGTTACCAGCCAAAGGCAACCAGTTTTGGAAAATGAAGTCTATCAAGCCAGTCTGAAAGTTACCGGAAACACCAAACATAAAGGCGATCGTTGCCATTGTCGCAGATAACAACGCATGCAAAGCAAACAGCGCAGGTGCGATAAATAAGAATGTAAACTCTATTGGTTCGGTGATCCCTGTAAGAATTGCTGTGATTGCGGCTCCGAGCACTAACCCCATCACCATCTTTTTATTTTCTTTTTTCGCAACTGAATAGAGTGCTAGTGCGATACCCGTACAACCAAACACTTTACCCATTCCCGTCAACATCAAACCACCCTGAGGAAATTGTGTCGTTAAACTTTCCGAGCTCTGGGCGAATGTCTGTATATTTTGAATCCAATAGGCAACCGTTCCGCCATCGACTGCAACTGGCCCATAAAAAACGGGACCATATACGAAATGATGCAACCCCGTTGGTATCATGATTCGCTCTAAAAACGTAAATAGCCATACCCCTAACGATCCAGCAGAAACCAAAAATGATTGCAGATTGTTAATACCATGCTGAATACTTGGCCAAGTCAAACAAGTTAGAATTGCCATCACGACCATAATGGGGAAACTAATGATCACAACCAATGGCGTTCCGCCAAATACAGCCGCCCAATCCGGTAGCTTTTTATCAAAGAATCGGTTGTGAACCCAAACAGAGAGACTTGCAATTAAAATGGCACCTAGCAAGTTGGTATCAAGCGTTAGAATGCCACCAACTTCAGTCAAACCTCGCTCACCTTCCGTATAGTTCACGCCCAGTTCTGGTCCCCAAAATTGAAGGATTCCACCAATAACGTAGTTAAACGTAATGTAGGAAACGAGTGTTGCAAGTACAGCGCGACCAGATGCTTTTTTAGCTAAAGCGATAGGTAACCCAACGGCAAAAATAAGTGCCATATTTTTAAATACAGCGAGAGATGCCTGTAAAATGATCGTCGAGACTTTAACCCAAGCACTCCCCTCTAGTGCCCAAGGAAACACTTCTTGATTTAACAGCACAACAGAGAAACCCAATAACATGCCCGCTGCTGGAAATAATAGAACGGGAACAAACATCGCGGCCCCGAACCTTTGAATAATGTCTTTCATATAAACCTCTTGTTTCATTCACGGAGCCTACAAGTAGGCCCCGAACGTCCAGTTGTTATTGAAAAAATTGAGGAAGGTAGGCTTTATTTTCTTCTAGTAATTGTTTTGTTATTTCTTTAGCTTTTGGCACATTAACCACGGTACGGTTAAGTGTGAGTGCATTAATCAGCTTTTGCTGACTTCCTTCGTACCAAGCATCCACGACTAATTTCTCGTAACCAAGTTGGCTTTCAATCATGGCTTTTTGGAAGGTTGGGATTTTTCCTACAGTAAAAGCTTTCGGTCCATCACTAGTTAGCGCAGCTGGAACTTCTACCATGGCGTCATTTTGTAAATTTGTAATAGCACCATTATTCGGTACGATGACGAGATACACATCGCTCAAGTTGTAGGCTAGCGAAGCCGCGACTCTCACCATGTATCGACCATGGATATCGGCATGCAGTGTTTCGTGCTTCGTGGTGCCCGCTTCAATTATTCTTGCGTTCAATTCGAACACTCGTTTCTCACGGCCGTTAATTACCTGCCTTGCGCGAGTATTATTGATATCCTCTTTCACCACCATTTTTTCAGGGTACAAATAGTATTGAAGATACGTATTCGGCAAAAACTCTGGATTATCAGCAAGCATTGTTCTCATGTTTTTGAATGTGGCTTGCCACGATGGGTCATCCGCTATTTCCGCATCAACCGCACTGATCCCTTCTTTTAGGATGATATTTTTAATTTTATCCGTTAAGTCTTCACCCTGTTTGTTACGAATTTTGGTAAACCAGCCATAGTGATTAAGCCCAAAATATTCAGGAACAAAGTCCCAAATTTCACACCCTAACAATTGCGCATAGCTGACCATAATCGCTGCTGGCATATCACAAATATTTAGAATTCGCTTATCATGCGGAAATTCACGATTTAAAGCTTCAGCGACAATTGCCGCCGGGTTGGTGTAATTAAGAATCCACGCATCTGGACACGTTTGTCGGATCTCGTTCACTAGCTGGATCATGTCGCCGATAGAGCGAAGTCCATATGCCATTCCTCCCGCGCCACATGTCTCTTGCCCAACACAAGAGTTGGATAGCGGGATTTGTTCATCGCGCTCGCGCATGGCCAACCCACCAGTGCGGATCTGGATAAAGAAAAAGTCCGAATCTGCGAATGCGACAGATTTATCCGTTGTATAAACAAACTCTTCAACTTCTGGATAGTGTTCTCGCAATAGAATTTCAGTAGCTAATGCATTCGACTCTTGGCGTTTCTCATCTATGTCGTAAAACACGACTTTTGCGAGTGGAAAGTTATCTTTTTCGGCAATAAGGCTGTTCATCATACCAAGTGTGTATGTACTGCCAGCACCAACAATCGTTAATTTTTGACGTTTCATTTCGCTACCTCAAATGTTTATCCTGAAAATGTATAAAATAAGTATTAATACTTTTATGATACATTTAAAGTATAAGCACAAAGATACGAGATAAAAATCACACAAAGATCCTAAGGAAAAGTATTAACTACATCTCAGATCACATTCTTGCTATCATGATCCAAGACTTAGCGAGGTATTATGAAACCCAAATACATAGACATTGCGGAACGATTAGAAAAAAAGATCAAAGATGGGGAACTACAACCGAAATCGATGCTTCCAAAAGAGAGTGATTTGCAAGAAGAGTTTTCCGTAAGCCGCGTAACCATCAGAAAAAGCTTACAAATTCTGGTCGACAATAATTTAATTAGTCGGACAAGAGGTAGTGGAACTTATGTAAACGATCTAAAAGCCCAACATGATGCCTTACATTTGCTGGGTTTTATCGAGGAAGTCAGTAAACAGGGGAAAACGCCTAGCTCTCAAGTCATAAAGTTCGAACTTAAAAAGCCGAATGAGCAGGTTGCTAAGCAGTTAAATCTCTCGCCCAATGATGATACATATGAAATACATAGACTCAGATGTATTAATGATGAGCCTGAAATTTACGAAGTCACTCATATGCCAGCAATGTTATTTCCAGACTTGAGCATAGCCATAATGAATGGTTCTAAATATGAGTACATTGAAAATAGCAAAGGATTGAAAATTGCGAAAAGCAGTCAGTCTGTCAAACCGTACTTGTTAGATGCAGAGACGGCCTCATACCTGAATGAATCAGAAGCTTCCCCTATTCTAAAAGTTGAGTCCACTGGTTACCTAGAAGATGGTCGTGCATTTGAATATACCGTCAATTACTTCCGACTTCATCAATACAGCTTCGAGTTTATTTCAACTAGGACGTAGTACTATTCGACGCTAATGGTTAATCATTGCGCCAAATCTTATATCCGACCTCTCGCATTGCTCTGCCGAGCAGGTGGGAGGCGACTGGCGCAGTGAGAACGATAAACAACATCGTACCCATAACCCGAGAGATCACGGTAACTTCAGGGAGTGAGAAAGCGACCGCTAATAACAAGCAGCTCACTCCGACGGTCCCAGCTTTGGTCGCTGCATGCATTCGGGTATACAAATCCGGAAGCCTCAGAACACCTAGACTTGCAATCAAGGTCAACAATGTTCCTAAGCATAAAAATAGTCCAATCAACACGTCCATTATTCTTTCTCCTTTCTTTTAACGATCAAACGTGCAAATGCGATCGTGCCGAGAAATGCAACCAAACCTAATGTAATGGCGATATCTAACAGAGCGTCCTCACCGCTGTCTAAGGTGTAAACCGTAATAAATCCGATAGTGATAAATGAAATCAGATCTAACGCCACAACTCGATCAGCTAGCGTTGGTCCTAGAATTAAACGAGCAAAAGCCATAACAAAGCTGAGTAGTAGCCCAGAATAGGCAAAAGTGACCGTTATTTGCAGCCAACTATCCACGCGTCACCTCCAAAATTCGATGCTCTAACCCATCTTTAATTCCGCGAATAACCTCTTCATGTTCAGGTGCAAACATGGCATGAACGATAAGATACTTTTTATCAGCCGTAACATCCAAACTAAGCGTGCCCGGTGTTAAAGAAACCATGTTCGCCAGTAATGAGATTTCTAGATCAGAATCGACCTCCAGAGGGACATAAACGATATCAGGCTGACTCAAATGAGTAGGTGTCACAACGTCCCACACCACTTTCGCAACCGATATAACCATTTCATAAGCGAAGTACATCAATAACTTCAATGCAGATGCAAAACGTTGAAAATAGCTCGTTTTCAATCCAAATGGTTGACTCAACCTTAAAGCAAAAAAACCGACCGTAAATCCGACAACAAAATTCAGACTCGAATAGCTGCCATTAAGCATCATCCACGCTAACGCTAAGAAAAAATTGAGGAATAGATAGATCATGTATTTCCTCCTAACACCACTCTGATGTATTCAGTCGGATTTAACAGTTGTTCTGCAGCTTGAACGGAAAATTGATAAAAAGGCTCCGCCACTAAGCCAATGATTAGCGTCAACGTCGTCAATACAATAATTGGAACGCAGTACAACCAATGTACTTTGGCCTGCAGAGTCTGTTCTGGCTTCTCTCTAAATGGCTTTTTCCAAAATGCCTCACTCCAAATTTTCGTCATCGAGTAGACAGTAAGCAACCCCACCAATAACGCGGTACCTGCTAACCAGTAATATTCAGCCTGTATGCTCGACTTGATGACCAATAGCTTTCCCCAGAAACCCGATAGCGGTGGAAAACCGGCCAGAGAAAACGCAGGCACAAGAAACAAGAACGCCAACCAAGGCATAGCTTTATATACCCCACCCAAATGTTCAAGTTGACTAGAGCCATATTTGCGCTCGATGAATCCACCTATTAAGAACAAATTCGCTTTTACAATGATGTGATGAACAATGTAGAAAATGGCACCGGCTAAAGCTAAGGGAGTGTAAATAGCCAACCCCATGATCATATAGCCTATTTGGCTAATAATATGAAAAGAAAGAATTTTCTTAATGTCGAATTGGCTAGCCGCTCCTAAAACGCCCGTTAACATGGTTAGCCCTGCGACCCAAATTAACGTCGGTTGCCAGCCACTCTCGGCGAGCGGAAATACTAAGGTGAAGACTCTTATCAACGCGTATACACCGACTTTAGTAAGCAACGCGGCAAACAGTGCCACCACACCGCTTGGTAACGTGTGATAAGAAGCTGGCAACCAAGCAAATAAAGGAAAGAGTGCCGCTTTAATAGAAAAGGCAAACAAAAATAGCGCGGACAGCATCATGTTGATGCTCAATTCATTTTCCCCTACTTTGGTGTAGAGATCGGCCAAGTTCAAGGTGCCCGTTGCGCCATACAACAAGCCGATAGCAAGCAAAAATACCAGCGTCGAAATCAGGTTCAACATCACGTACTTTACTGCACCATCAACTTGAGTTTTCGTTGCATCTAACACCATTAAACCAAATGATGAAATGAGCATGACCTCAAACCAAACATACAGATTAAAAATATCTCCAGTCAGGAAAGCACCATAAACGCCAGCAAGCAACACGTGCATTAACGCATGGTAATTGCTATAGGAGGGCTTTCGGTGAAGGTCCGCCATCGCGTAGAAAACACATATCGCACCAATCACCGCCGTTATCATCACCATAGCAACGCTGAGGTAATCTGCGACAAACACGATACCAAATGGCGCACTCCACTGACCAAAAGCAACGGCTTGAATACCATTACTTATGATGTTTTCTGTGAGAAAGCCCGCAACGAAAAGGTTCGAAGTCGCACTTACACCGCTCAACCACTCAACACTTTTTGTTGAGCGACGGACGAAGAAGATAGTCAACGCCGTACTCAGCGAGAGAACAGCCGGTAACGTAAGCAAAATCGAACTCATTGACCCTCCTCAGAACGTTGCATTTCATCGACGTTTGCAGTTCCAGTGTCTTTATAAGCTCGATAGAACAGCATTAAAGCAAAAATAAGTAGTCCAAAACCGATGACTATCGCAGTTAAGATAAGCGCTTGAGGTAAAGGATTTGCCGCGCTATCTGGTGGTAAAAGAGCATTATCGCCAATCAATGGCGGCTCTCCGGGCGTCAGCCTTCCAGCGGTAAAAATAGCAAGGTTAACCGCACTACTGAGTAACATGATGCCGAACAAAAGGCGCAAGATATGCTTTTCAAGCATTAAATAAACACCTGCTGCGACAAATACTCCAACGACAACACTCCAGACTATTTCCATCACTCTAGCTCCTCATTAATACGAAGCAGCATACCCATCACGCCACCTATAACGGCAAGGTAAACACCAACATCAAAAACCAATGGCGTCCCTAGTGGTATCACGTCTTTCCACCACAGTCCGGTCAAAAACGGTTTATCAAACGCAAAGCTCAAAGCACCAGAAACTAAGCTCAATGCGATGCCAGATAACGCAATGAGAAACGGTTTGAAATACAACCTAGAACGAACGTATTTCGGTGATTCCGCGAACATGAGAAGTGATAAACCAATAACGGCAATCAACGCACCAATAAAGCCACCACCCGGTTCGTTATGACCACGTAACAACAGATACACTGAAAATACGAGCATGAGTGCCGAAACAATGTGTGCCGTGGTTGCAAAAATTAATGATTGGATACGATTTTGCTTTTTCGCTCTTGTCTTAAGCAAACTCACTGCAGCAATCCCTGCAATAACAACGACAACAACTTCTCCCAATGTATCAAATGCGCGAAAGTCGACCAGAATAACGTTAACAATGTTTCGCCCATGTCCACCCGGGACACTGTTTTCTGCAAAGAAATCTGACACCGAAGAGTCCATCGGCTGAGACGTGATTCCTAACAAAAGTAAAGTAACCGAAACACCTATCACACCTGCTATGCAAATATTCGCTACTTTACGTTTTATTGAATGCTTAGGCACGGTGGTTAGACGTGGCATATGACGCATTAACAATGCAAGAAAGACCACCATTAATGTTTCCACTAACAGTAAAGTCTTCGCAACGTCCGGGGCGCTATAAATCATAAAAACAAGCGTGGTCATGAAGCCAATCATACCAAGCGCAGAAATCGCAAGAAGTCTTGCGTGGGACAACGTACATACGAGCGCAGCACCAATCAACAATAATGCAATACCAATCTCATAGAAAGTGACACTTGAAAGTTCGCCAACCAAAGGCAGAGGAATAAGCGCTACCTGACTCAGTAACGCAACGGCAAGTACCGTGAAAAATAATAGGACATAGCGACTCAATTTCTTTTGCTGTAACCGCGCCGTTTGCCACTTCGCCACTGTCATCATGCCATCTAATAGTCGTTCAAAAATATTCTCCGCTTTGGGGACGAATAGATGTAGCCGCTGAAAAAATGCAGACACAGTAGGATAAACACGGTACACCACATACCCCAACGCTAGCGTAATAACGCTTAACACTAACGGTACATTCACGCCATGCCATAGTGATGTCTCTTTAAGAGTTGCTGTGGGCAGAATGTCAGCAGAGCCCGGAAAAATAATATTGCGATCTAACCAATTCAAACCGAATAACGGAACTAGGAGGCTGCCAACTGCCAAGAGCAAAGGCGAGATCCACATGGCTTTTTTTGTCTCAACTGGCTTAGTTTCAATCGGCACGAGATCACGGCGAGCAAAGAATGGTCTCGCAATAAGCATAATGGTTAGCGCGACCATCAGTATATTCACGATTAAAAGTACAAAGGCGATCCAGTTATTGAGCTCTACTGCGGACTTGTACATGTATTCTTTGCTCAAAAAGCCTAACAACGGCGGGAACCCCGCTTTAGACAATGCAGCCAAACTCCCCGCAACCATGCTGATGACGAGAACTGACTTCAGGCCGTACAATTGATCAATATCTCGTGTTCCTGTCGCTTTGTCGATATTACCCACCACCATAAACAGCGCAGCTTTATAGAAAGAGTGAGCGAGAATAAACATCAATACTGCACTAACGGCCAAATCTGTGCCCATACCTAGTAATAATGTTAATTTACCCAAAGCAACATTCGTGCTGTAGGCTAGCATCAGCTTCAAGTCAGTTTGTTTTAATGCGACAAATGTGCACCAAATGGCCGTGATACTCCCAGTGATGACTAAAGCATAAAACCAGATCTCGCTGTGGGCATAAACTGGCGATAAACGTGCTAATAGGTAAATGCCTGCCTTTACCATTGTTGCCGAGTGTAAATACGCACTGACCGGAGTGGGAGCTGCCATCGCGTTAGGTAGCCAAAAATGAAACGGGAATTGCGCAGATTTAGTAAATGCACCGAGTAGTATGAGCACTAGAGATGGGATAAACCATTCATGCTGCGCAATAGTGTCTGCCTGCTCGATAATGGTATTTAGCTCATAACTCCCTGCCATTGCTCCCAGCAAGATAAGACCAGCTAGCAACGCTAGTCCACCAGCACCAGTAACAATCAGCGACTGCAAGGCGTTTTTCCGAGACGTTTTATTTTCGTGATTAAACCCGATCAGTAAATAAGAAGTGATGGTGGTGAGTTCCCAGAAAACAAATAACAACAGAATGTTATCGCTCATCACAATCCCTAGCATGGCAAGCATGAATAGGGTTAGATACAAATGAAAGGAAAACCGGCTATCACTTTCTCGTAAATAAGCCAAAGCGTAGATTTGAATCAGTGCGCCAATCCCACTGATCAGTCCCGCAAAAAGAAATGAAAGACCATCTAATCTAAAGCTAAGGTTGATATCGAGGCTTGGTATCCATTCCGCATTCCAGCTCACGCCTGCAGGAGTATAGATATAGAAGAGAAAAGAGAAGATTAAAACTGGCAGCGCAGGGAAAATCAGTAAGACCAACTGATTATCTAGGTTTTTCGGCAGGTTTTCTTTACCCGTTATGTTATTCAACATCGCAGCCCATTCGTTATTATAAGAAGGTACGCCCTATTCGGCGCAAATGACAAACTCCACTGTATTGTTTTAACCCAAGCGCTTCAAAAACGATCATGAAACCAAGGGAAAAGTAGCAAACAGTAATCACTGAGTGCTACTTAGAGGAACGCCGATACAAACCGCTATTTGCTGTCTGCTACGGCATAAGAACGTAGGTCACTACTTACGTGTTCTTGGCTGAATGTATATGGATTATCGTCATCAGCTAACTCGAATGCATCGTAGGTGCAGTCACCGATATCATTTCTCGGACAAACATAAACATTCGAACGTTCTATCATTTCTGTGTGGCATTTCGGGCATAGGTTTTTCATGTCACTCTCCTCTGATAACTTATTGATACATTGATAATTCCATGTTCTAGAGATCCATCTCCCTCCTTTACCTAAAACATCACTTAAACCCAACTTTGTTACACCCCAATTACTGAATCGGTGAGACAAAGCCATCGGGCTTAAGAGCGACCAAACTACAGTTAATCGATTGCAAAATATTTTCAGCCGTATTACCAATGACATAGCCAGATATACCAGTTCTCGCTAAGGTTCCCATTACCAGCACGTCTACCTCAATACTCTCTACGTAATCTGGAATCTTTTCGTCGGGTTTTCCATGCAGGTGGTGAATCACAATTTCACCTGTAATCCCAGACTCCTCCAACAGCTGTTGCAGAGCTTGTTTATGATCGGCTTTTGCTTTGTCGAGTTCATGTTTCAACTCAGCATCATCGACTTGAATCCAAGCGTTACCATTAAGGTAGTTTTCTAAGTAATACTCCCAGCAAGAAATCACGTGTAAACGACTATCGCAGGTGTCGGCTATCGAACGCGATAATTCGAGTAAACGCACGGCTAATGAGTGCTGTTCATCGCTTGCCGTTAATGGGTCGATAGCCACAGCAACACGGCGCTTATCTCTTGGCTTATCAATTGGTCGGTGCAACCAAAGCGGACAAGGGCATTTTCGTAACAGAGTCATATCAATAGCTTTGAAACCCTCAGCACCTTCACCGAGCGGTTCAGCTTCTTTGATGATGAGATCTTTGTTATCAGCTAATGCTTCTTGAATAATACAGACAGCGGGCTTTTCACTGCTTTTCACAGTAAGAGGAAATGCGAGATCCTCTTCAGAGAGTCCCAGCTTCTGTCTGTATTCGTGAATACTTTGTTTGAGGGAGTCTTGCAGCGATTGCTCATAACTTTGCTGATACTGGATCATGTCTGTTGGGAAATCAGGACACGCTATTAGCCCTGAGACAGGCACTTTGTTGCTAGATGCAATCCTCATCGCTTGTTCGAGGGCGTCACTATGGCCTGGCAATCCTTGTGTTGCAAAAAGTATGTTTGCGAATCGTTTCATACACACCTCCTTGTTTGGTTAAATATTAACCATCCACAAAGTATAATACCTAACGGATAATTGTAACGGCTTGTGACGTTGATGAAATCAATTCTCATTAAGAGACGGATATTGCTTCATTTTGTTTTACGTCACACTCTCCTTTCTTCACAACTATCGCCTTCGACCTAAATAAATTCCGCTACCTAAAATTGAGACCAAATAAAAACCCAAATTACTCAAAGTTTTTTCTCACCTTGAGTAACTTGGGTATAAGCAATAACACACTTAGTGTCCGGATTTAAATGGATGACCTAAATTTTCACGCAACTTAGTTTAAAGATGCCATCTCAATCACGAATCGATATGCAAAGTTTTACGGCTTTAGTGACCTAAAATCGCCGTAACTCAATGTTAAGGTTGTTGTTTTGTCGGTGCCAAAGCAATTTCACGAACACATACACCTTGCGGTTGCTGATAAGCAAACAGCACTGCTCGTGCAATGTCGTCTGCTGCCAACACGCCGCCCATATCCACCTTCCAGGCGTCATAACCATCTTTAATATCTTGAGACGTTGTATGTGAAAGTAATTCCGTTTCCACTGCACCAGGTGCAATCGTCGTAACGCGAACATTCGATGACGCAACTTCTTCACGTACGTTTTCAGAAATAGCATGAACCGCAAATTTGGTACCGCAATAAGCAGCATGATCAGGGAATGTTTTCTTGCCCGCGATAGAGCTGATGTTAATGATCGTACCACTGTTACGTGCTTTCATAGGTGCTAGGACGGACTGCATGCCATTGAGCAAACCAATTACGTTCACATCAAACATGCGCTTCCACTCCGATGCTTCCTGAGTATCTATCTGACCTAGAAGCATAACGCCTGCGTTATTTACAAGTGCATCTACCGGACCATACAACGCTTCAGCTTTCTCAATTGCAGCCTCAAAAGAAGCTTTGTCGGTCACATCTACCTTTTCACAAAGCGTATTTGGTAAGTTTAATGCTTCCAAACGTTCTACACGTCTTGCTAACAAAAGAAGAGCATGGCCCTGTTCACTGAAGTGACGTGCAATCGCTTCACCAATGCCTGAACTAGCGCCTGTAATAACAATTAACTTTTTCATTTTGAATCCTTAATCGAACGGTTTACATCAGTGGCGGTAAGTTTAAGAAAACTTTGTTTGTTGATATATACCGACCTAGTTGAAACACTGTTGTTATACTGCAACAATACTTTTTTGAATTATGAAGAAATCATCATGCAAACACACATCAACCTTGCGGATATTCGCTCTTTCGTCCTAATCGCTCAACTAGGAAACTTCACGAAAGCAGCAGAGCAACTTGGCGTTTCTCGCTCACACGTTTCACGTCAAATAACAAATCTGGAGCAACAGATTGGTGTCACTTTGCTACAAAGGACCACTCGAACACTGAACCTCACCGAAGCAGGCAAGGTTCTGTATAAACAGTGTGAAACTGCCCTTCACAATATTGATCAAGCTGTTATGGCAGTGGTTGATGATGTAGAAGACTTAAGAGGTGACATTCGTATCAACTGTGTGGGGGGCTATTTAGGAGAAGACGTTGTCGCAGATATCGTTGCTCAGTTTCTAATCCAACACCCACAAGTGAGCATTAACTTAGATTTTAGTAGCCATCGTGTCGATTTAATCGCGGATGAATTCGATATCGCTTTTCGAATGGGAAAGTTAGACGACTCCAACTTTATCGCTCGCAAACTGATCGATGTGGAAATGGGGACATACGCAAGCCCAAACTATTTAGAAACATATGGCTATCCTTCGCATCCAAAGGACTTAGAAAAACACGTTTGTTTGACAGGTAGTGTGACACGGTGGGCATTTGAGAACACGAATACAAAGCAGTCAACGGAACACCAGATACGTGGACAGTTACGATGTAAGAGTGGCAGAGTAATGATAAAAGCAGCCTTGGCGGGAAATGGCATCATCCGTGTGCCAGCACTTTATTGTCAACAAGAACTCCAGACAGGCAAGCTAAAAGAAGTGTTTACCAATTGGAGCATTCCGAGTGTGGAATTTTCACTCCTTTATCATCACGACCGACATCAACCAAAACGCATCCGAGCCTTTGTTGATTTTACCACGCAATACTTTCGCAAACTGCAGAGTAAAGACAAGTAACCTGCACGTTGGTACCTGTCTATGTATGCTTTATAGGCTGAGCCTGTGAACCTGGGGGTTGTTCTAGAAAGAGTGTGAGCATTTTGACTCTTAAGGCTTGGTTTTCATAAACGTCAGAGGTGTTTGTCCAGTTTGCTTTTTGAAAAATGCAATAAATGCACTGTCTGACGAAAACTCCAGCCAATCGGCAACTGCGCTGACTGGCATGCCCGTTGATAACAATTCAACTGCTTTTAAAAGCCTCCACTGTTGCCGCCAATCTTGATAATTCATACCCGTTTCCGACTTAAATAATCGTGTTACCGTCTTGGTGCTTGCCCCAACTTTGCTTGCAAGAGTAGTAAGCGAAGGAGCTAGAAATGAAGGTTCAACCAACTCTCGACGAAACGTTGTTAAGCGCCGATGCGATGGCAAAGGCAACTGAAACGAATAACGTTTCGCAGCATAAAACTCCTCCCAAAAAAGCGCCGTCGTATTTACCATCTCGCTGCTAGGCTTATCCCACTCCCAAAATGACATTTTATCAATAAGAGCTTGGAGTAAATTATTCACTTCTATCATCGCGATCTTACTCGGACAGGCAAACTCCTCACAATCAAAATACAAAGATCGATACGCCACCACATTCGTCATTAGTGCACGATGCGGCGTATTAGGTGGGATCCAAACCGCCTTTGTCGGTGGCAAAATACAAATCGAGTCTTCCAGAGCAAAACTCATACAACCTTGAGGTGCGTACAATAACTGCCCTTTCTTGTGCATATGCATACCTGAGTCGTGCTTGCCAATATCCGCAGCAATTCCCACTACATAATTAGTAATCTTGTCTGCATCAAATTGTGTTTTTTCGTTAATAAGCGCCATTTTGTCCGAATATTGATGTATTTGGTTTTTATGTTGTTATTAGATCAATCATAGCCTCATTTATACTGCCCGCCAACTTCATTAACGATGGGTAACAATATGAATACTAAGCCCTCTTTATGGCTCATGCTGGTTATGTTGATGTTTCCGCAAATTGTAGAAACCATCTATAGCCCAGCGTTGAGCTCAATCGCTCTATCATTTGATGTAAACCACGCACAAGCAGCCCAAACATTGTCGATTTACTTCCTAGCTTTTGCCATTGGCGTTGTAGTTTGGGGAGTTCTCGCAGATAAACTGGGAAGAAGGCCCACCATGCTTATTGGGCTCTTTATCTATGGTTGCGCATCTTTACTCGCAACTCAAACCGAAAGCTTTGCTGTTGTCATGGCCGCGCGAGCCCTAAGCGCATTTGGTATCGCGGTAGGATCCGTTGTCACACAGACCATGCTTCGTGACGCGTTTGACGGTCAAGAACTGAGTAAAGTCTTCAGCTTAATGGGGATGGGTATATCAATCAGCCCGGTAGTTGGCATGCTATTAGGCGGGCAGCTTACAGCGCTTGGTGGATACCGTTATGTATTTTTTGCCTTGTTTTTAATCGCGTTAGTATTGTTCGCTTATAACGTTATTAAGCTTCCTGAAACACAGAAGGAACAGACACCAGTACGGTTGCATCAACTTAGCTGGAAAATGGTAAGAGACGCGCGAATTTGGCGCTCAGGATTACTGGTTGCTTTGTATAACATTGCTCTATTTTCTTATTACCAGCTTGGCGCATTTACTTTCTCAGCACTTGGGTATAACTCCGAACAATTTGGATACAGTGGCATGGTACTGGGGTTAGGCACTCTGCTTGGGAGTTATTTAAACAAATCCCTAGTGTCCAAAAATGTTCAAAAAAGCCAGCTACTTTGGTTCTCAGCAATATTGATTAGCGTTGGATCAGTCGGTGTGTTGATTCTGAACCAATCAATCTGGTTTGTTGCTCCAATGGTGTTAGTCGTCATGTCTTACGGGATTGCGATACCCAACATACTCAGTGATGCACTCGTTAATTATAAACAACAGGTTGGCAGCGCAGGCGCTTTATTTGGGCTCATGTACTACATCATGATCGGGACGGGATTAGCGATGGCTGGAACAGTACAAAACTTAGGTGTCGTTCTATTATCATGTAGCTGTTTAGCGATTTTATTAGCGTTTTCTAAAAGGCAAGTTCATACCAACTTGTGACCAGATACTACGCATTGCTTGCCTAATCTTCCGAAGATTGGTCTACATCTTTTCTAACGGTTAACTAAAACGTAAATAAAAAGCGCCTGTCGGCGCTTTAATTATCCATAGATCTTATTGCCATGTTGGCTCACCGTACTCTTCACAACGTTGCTTGTCGTAATTTTCAATGCGCCCGCGTTTACCTACAAACTGAACCTGAACAACCATTCCAGCTTCAACATATTCACTGAAATAATCGCAAGAAACACGAAAACTAGTATCGCGTATAACAATTGGTACCCATTCATAGCCGCCACTGCGTGGTAAGTAAGACTTGAAGGTAATGACCCCGTCATCTGAAACGTTGATTTCTTCATCATATTCATTCAACTTATAAAAACGTTGTCCATCAAACTCTGCCTTTGCTTTTTCAATTATTTCCTTCGTTGCTGTCGATTGCATCGGCGTATTTGAGACCAGTTGACACCCAACAACAGATGTCAATACGGACAAAGCCAAAGCGAGTTTAGTTATTTTATTCATTTACCTAACCACTGTATAATTATTCAACACTTACCATTTTAAAAGGAGGGAGACCATACTTTATTTTAAAGAAAATAAAAAGCGCCTTTCGGCGCTTTTTATCTGAACATTTCTTATCCAAACGTCTCGAGTAGATTTTCTAGAAAAGCTAACTTTTTATTACAATGAATTTTATTTAGGCTCTCACCGGAATCTATTGCTATTTAACCCCAAGCTTCAAACTCATTAGGCTTTACGTGTTTTATTTTTAATCTAACGTTGGGATCCAGAGCTGTTTCAGTTCCCAATTCACAGTAGTACTCAACAGCATTTTCATCTTCAATCATGTCAACGAAGCTAGCAACGACACTCAACCGTCCACCACCTCTAGTCAATGAAAAGTACGCATTCTTGTTTTCATTTACTTCAAATTTCAAAGGAATGAATTCAGGTTCTTCAAGAGAAATATCTATCCATTTATAGTTATCTAAACTCTTCCCCTTTCGTGGGGCATAAACTGTTTTCAACCCATTTTCGTCAACAACGAAGTACATCGAATTCTCAGCTTGATTAAAGCAAGCTTTCAAACTGCCACCTTTATTTTCTAAATCACACGTAAATATGACAGAATTTTGGTTGCAGCTTGCACTTACAAAATTTGAAAACGACACAATAAATGAAAACCCGACCATCACAATTGATTTATAAATTTCATTGAATTTAAGCATTTCAACTACATTAAAAATAAAAACAATATATTCACTTTATATTAAAATAGTCTTCATCAGGGAATTTTTCGTTGGTTTTGTTAGTACTATACTTTCCATTATATGGATTAATCGTCAGTTCTTCACCATTATTATCAAACTTAAACTGCCTTCCATCAAACTCTCCCTTTATCCTTAAACTTACTCTACCTTTAATAATCTCAACATATTCATATCTTGATGAAAAACTATTCCAGCAAACATCTCGCCTATGTTCGTCATAATTAGCAGAAAAAACTATTGTAGAAGAACAATAATTCTCTTCTCCATTTCTATTCCAATACAAAATCCTATCTTTAGGTATATTCATATTAAAATTATCTCTCTGGAAAATGTAAGACAACACGCCAGTATAATTATTATTAGCGTTTTTTATTATTTTACCATTATCTCTGTCCAATAATGTATGATCGATAATATCAAAACCATAATCGTAAATGTCATAACTAAGGTTCAAACTACCAATCTCTTTTGGAACTTCTTTTTTTTCTGTGTCAAAAATAAAGTATGCTTCGCTATTTATATTACCATTAGTCAAGTCAACCAAATAAAGCTCTTCATTCAATTTAATTAAATCGCTTGTGCCACATGAGTCAAAAAAGCTAAAATCATATGAAGTTCCATTTGCTTTTAGAGAATATTGACAAAAAGGCCCCTCAGCCTCTGTGAATTTTTGCTCTTGCGTAATACTGCTTTCCGCAAAAGAATATGTTGATAAAAAGATTAAACTAAATGTAATCATTTTATTCATTTATCATTAACTCCAGCTTGTGATGTACACTCTTACTTCTTTTATAGTAATTTTTATTGATCATTGAACTATCCTTAAGATAAAACTTACTAAAGTCATAGTTATCGGATATTGAATTACAATTAATCAACTTTGAAAGTTTTAATAAGTTATTTTTTCTCTCTAACAAATGATTGTAACCACCATTTACTGAGATCGTTACACGAAATAGATCATTCTTGGTAGCGAATGGACGAATATCTCCCCAAGCACTACCTTTTACCCAAAACCACCCTGAAGAATCTACTGCCGTGTGTAAATCTTTAGCAACGCTTTCTATCATTTCTTTTGTAAGATCTTTAGTATTCACACCAAAGTATTTAGCATAGTTTTCTATATGTGTTATCTGTAATAAACCACGTCCATGATAGAATGCACCACCTCTGTACTTATTCCATTTCTCTGGATATTTCCCGTTATAATAGTACTCTTCCGTCGTTTTGAAAAAATCACTTTCTTGAAATGCTTGAGACAGAAAGTGGATTTTATTCAAACAATCATCGATTTCATACGTCCTAAACATGTCATTCAAGCTATTTAATAACTCATCTAAAGAAACATTTCTCATACTGTCATAATGAGAGTTCTCAAAAATAGTTTCTTTTCCACCTAAGACTTCAAGTAAAAAACTCTTGGAAATATCACGATTACAGAAACATTTACTTTGGGTGTGATTTCCTACAAAAGGCCAATAATGCCAAAGGCTCTTATCATCGCTTAGTTGCAAATCACCATGTAAATCTTGCATCCATGAAAACTTATCTGCTCTTTCCAGTTCGAATTGCGAGAAAAGATCAAAGCTATCCATCACTTGATCGCGCCATGGGGAGTTACGGTAGTCCTCTATAGTCACAAAACCAGCGGAGCACTTAATATCTAGAGCTTCCTTTGCGGTCTGATGGATTGATTCATAAAGACTTTGTGACGACTCTGTATGCCAATCTGTAGGATGTTTCACAATAAATCGCTCAAAGTGTTTACGCTTACCGTCTAAGTATACTTTGGCATCGCGAGCAGTGAACGAGGAGAAGTCCGTTACTTGATCTTCTGTCACAGATTCAAGTAATTGCTGAATAAACGAATTACTCATATCAACGGCACCGCTACTATCGGCCCCATCGAGAACAACAAGTGGATTTTCTTCCGCATTTTTGGGAGAAATCTGTTTTTTGAAAAATTCGGGCGGCTCCTCAAAAGAGAACATCTCGATATGCACACGATTATCTTCTTTCTTAGTTCCAATTGCATCGTTACTGTACTCATGCAGTCCCATGTAACCGATATCTTCCCCAGCTGAAACCTTTATCCCCTCTCTAAATAGGAGTGGGAGTAAAGAAACCACACTACCGTCCCTAATCATTGCCGCCTTGTCCGACATCCATTTAGGTTCTGAAACTGGTTCTGATAGGACAGCAGAGGAATCTTCTAAAATGTCAAAGTCACTATTGAGACCCGAAGCAAACCAAACAATCTTGTTTAACAGTGCTTTTTCGCTACCACTTGCCGATTTACCATTCTCTACCACACGGCACTTTATCATTTTGTAGGTATTTTTGTCGATCTGGTATGGATGGGTCTCCTTCTCTTCTGCATACAGGTATTCAAGTAATGTTCCTTTAGACATCGACTGTTTTTTTTCACCAGAATTAGTAGGCACATCACTATGTTTGAAAGTGCGTACATTTCTCGCTTCTTGTAAACGGTAACGCGTGGTTATAGATGAATTGGCGCCAATATCTGAAGGTGGCGCAAGGTGCATATAAAGTGTATAGAACTTAAATACATCTTCATTATCTTCGGGGTTTACAGCCTCATGCTCGATAAGCACAAAGTTATTACTATACTTAAACTCTTGCTCTTGGTACGTTGATGTTAGGTAATCAGGATTTATGCGAAATGCCACTATTTTTCCATCAAGCATCGCTTGAATAGGTCTGAGCCCTTTCCCCCACGGTAACATTTTTGATGTTAAGTGAATGCCACTATGCCAACCGTACCCTTGTCCTATTAAATAACGACCGCTCTTAGCTTGATCAAACAATTTCGTAAAATCACTGAGCGTGTAGTAAGCGTCACCTTCTCGTTGCGCTATCGGAAAAACTGCATCCATGATTTAAATGTCCTAGTCAGAAAAGTTATCGTCAAAAGTGACAAATGATGGGCGGTTCAAGTTGTTTGACTTCGTGTACACCACCGCATTAACCCTACCTAAATTAGTAGCAAAGCTAGATTGGCTCGCTATGTTAACGGTACTCCCAAGGGCCATTGCCGATATAGAAATTAGGGTGTCATTTTTGGTTTCGAAAATTTGGCTAATGACGTCAGGAAGTGCTTGTTTGAAGTGGTTAAGTGCTTTTTTATAACCGTTTATACCCTCTTCAACAGAACTCAACGATCTTGCAGAAGCTTGGCTTTGTATGAAATCTAAACGACCGATGATTTCACTGTTTAGCTCATCGATGTATGAACAGATTTGATTGTTTATCAACGTCCATAAAACAAACTGCAAATACTTCACAGTATTCCCAGTCCCTAAAAAGCGAAGCTTCGCTAATAATTCATAGGGAGGCTCAAACACATCAGCTTGATATAAGACTCTCAATATATCGCCATTTTCGTGCACTTGCTCCAAGAGCAGTTCAACTAAAGGTTCATATTTCTCTAGCGCAGTAGTATCAGTTTGGATGTGATAAAGTGCCGAAACATAAGCATCAGAAAAATCTTTAGAGTGATTTTGACTAATCGCATAAGGAGACGATATACGGCTTTGCTCTAACACAATATCTTTAAAGTCATCATCACTGAAGGATGGGGACATCAATATGCCCCAGTCATTAGCAACCCCAACACGATCTTCCCAAAATGGCGAGCGGCGACCTGCTACAAACGTACAAAAATCATTCGGATCAGGGTAAGTTTCCGTAACAATATTTTCAGCTAAAGATTGGTTCGGGGTGTAAGAGTCTTGAGTTTCGCTGAGCACTAACCTGCATTCTTTTAGAGCGAGACCATTAACAGATGCTTTTCCGCTAGAATCCAGCACTCCACTCCCAATGACAGCACCTGAAGGTTCGACTAAAGAAAATTGTGCATTAGAGTAAGGGAGCCCATTTGGATATTTGCATTCTATATCCAGCGTATACGTCCCTTCCTGCTCTTCAGTCACAGAAACCGATGGGTTTTGTGCGCCGCCAAGACACACAGTGTTGGCTTTGTTCATGGTCATTTGATCGGACAGGCGACATACGCCCTTACCTTCAAATTTAACCGTTGGTGAGGCTGAAATGAATTTTGCTTCAGCTTCTATCGTGCCAGAGGAAACGCCTTTTCTGTCACCGCCCGCATCGCCGGTACTTTTTGAGAACGTACTGCCCTTGATAGCGACACTGTTACCGCCATCCATAGAGACTGTCGTAGTCCCACCAGCAAGGTCTGCTGATTTAGCATTGTTGCCATAAGGGATAGGGACGACTGGCTTGCCGACCTTAGTTAAACAAACATCTGGGAGCGTTGCATTCGCTTCACCACCTGAGCCTTTATGAACTATCGAAAGTCCATTCGCACCAACTGTTACGCCCATAACCAATCCATTTGAATTTTATTGATTGAATGATAAAAGAGATCGCAAACTGCAATCTCTCTAAATAACTAGTGAATTTCACTAAAAGACCAGTGATATTCACAATAAGCCCTAAAACTGGCAGAAGATCTCATTTTAGATCTCTGGTTATCTATACATTTCAAGCAGTTGCTGAAATTTTAAGTCTATGACGATGTAGGTTGCCGCATACATAAGCGCAAACGTCATCGCACTAAGACTTAAGATCAGCTTGGGTGAAATTACCCTTTTTAACGGCTTCTTTAGATATTTAGCTTTAAGGTTGATTAAAGAAACTTTTTCTTGTTCTGCTAGGCGGTCATCTCGCACTAATCGATAAATGGTGCTGCCAATTTCCGCTAACTTTTCGTTGCCACGCTCTTCACGGCCGTACTTGCCTTGGAAACCAAGTTGAAGCAATAAATAGAGAAACTCTATAACGTGACGGTATTTGCGAGGGTCGGCTTTTAAGCGGTCGAGAATAACGAAAAACTTGTCACCACCAGATGTTTCGTTATGGAATTCAGACAGTAAGCTGTTCTGGCTCCAGTGACTATTTGCTCCCCATTCTTGCCGACAAACAGATTCATC
Source organism: Vibrio sp. D431a (assembly GCF_030248655.1). Lineage (NCBI taxonomy): Bacteria > Pseudomonadati > Pseudomonadota > Gammaproteobacteria > Vibrionales > Vibrionaceae > Vibrio > Vibrio sp. D431a. The sequence continues at coordinate 167,856 of NZ_JAHGAP010000029.1, forward strand.
AATCGCCGCACACAAGCAGTAACGAATAACAAGAACCGAAGCACGATCGAGCTCCATTTCATTAAGTTTTCGTTCACCTTTTCGAATCTCACGTGCCACTTGTTCACGAAATGGCATCGGGTCATCAAGCCAAGGGATCGAAGACATACAAGACAGACTGGCGATCAACCATGAGAACTGGTCCACTAGCGGGTTAATACCCATGTTATCGATAGATAGATCTTGTACTGCGATGTTTCTCGACAAGTCAGGCGCTGGCATTACCTCCATTGGTTTGCCAGGCTCTGGTTGGAATAAGACTACGGTGACGTCGGTTTCTGCGTAACTCATAGACGAACGGCCCAAAGTTGCAATGATAAGTTAGCGAAATCGCCCGCAACGTGAATCGCAATCGCAGCAGTGTTCTTCAATGCCATCCACTCTTCGCCCGTTTTATCGAGCTCGAAATAGGTGTAGCCAGCGTGATACGGCAGCGCGCGTGGCACAACTGGCATTGGTTTGATCTCAATCCCAGGCAGTTGAAGGTTAATCAAGTCACGTATGTTATCGATAGAACCGATCTTCGTTTGGCTGACAAACTGGGTATGCAGGACATCCAAGGTCACGTCAGCTTTAACTGCGAGGATAAAGGTCGTCGTATCGATGATCTTATTGTCAGGGATTGCTGCCGTTCTGATGCCATAGTTCTGATCTTTTAAGGTCAGTGGAATTGCTCTTTGCTCAGACATCACGCTCAATGTCATTTTCGCACTGTCTAGGACGCGAGAAAGACAGCTAGTAAGATCACCATGATTGTACTTCGTAAACTCAATAGGTCGGCGTGTCGTTGAGCACAGCGTCGAAAGCTCACCTTCTGCCTGAAGAAGAATTCGATACAAAGACTCAGGATGCACAGCTTCTGTGCTGGCGAAATGCCAAAACAAGGGTTCGTATCGGTTGAGCGCTTGCAATAGCATAAAGTCAGAAACCGATGATACACCTTGTTGATCCACCACCCCTAATCGCTGAACTATCGATTCCGCGCGATGCTTCAACATAGAAGCAAACTCGGTCGCAAATTTACTCAGTACTGTCGACGCATGAATATCGATACAGGTAGGAATGAAACTATCATCTAAGATCACGCTGCCATCAGGCTTCACTTCTGAGATCTTTAAGATCGGAATAGACGTGTAAGCACTCTTATCTTCATGATCGTACATTAAGCAAAAGTTAAGCTTACCGACGACGATATTTGCCATGTCTTCCGAATCATAACAAGCGTCAACCGCTTCTTGAGATTCCATCGTATAGCGCGCACCGTCTTTTTTGGTACCAAACAACTCAGAACGTTCCGATGGTAACGGACAGCACAAATAAACGACTTTATCGGCAATAGAAGGATCTACATCTTTCACTTCAGGCAGCTCGGCAAGCAACGGAAGCTCAAATGGTGTCCGGTCTTGTAAAATACCTTCAGCACGAGTAATACCGATTTTACCCAGTGCTAGTAACTGAGAGTTGATTTCTAAACGTTTAATTCCCCAATGCAAAGGCGATGCATTGGCACTCAGTAGGCTCGATAGTTTACTTTGCGAACGATCGAGTTGTTGAAAATGCTGCGGCTTCATGAACATTCCATCTTGCCAAACAACTGGATTGTATAAAGACATGTTTCTATCCCTTAAAAGTAAACCTGTTCAATGCCGCGAGTGTTATCAGAAATTAACTCACTGCCCTCTAACTTGAGCTTGATGTAGTACTCGCTCTTCTCTTCAATAACTTCCACTTTTCGCCATGACGAACCATCAATATCACGAAAAGCCACTGAAAAACCGACGGCACGAGTGTCAGGGTCTAGCGTTAGCATTTCATGAACTTTTCCACCTGGCTGTATTTGATATTCGTAACGTTTGATGTACTCATCACCCAACGACGCTTTATCGCTCTCAAACAAGGCAAAGAAATCTAAGCTTCGGAACAATACTGGCGAACTTAATTCGTGAAGACGGAGAATAACTGGAGATGACTGGCCCCCATTTCTCACATTGAGTACAGGTGATGCCTCAATAACCAATTCAATCGACGAAGTTTCTGGTGTGATACCTGTGGACTCTTTAAATTGATCCCACATGGAACAACCGGACAACATGGCAAATCCGAGTAATACGGCGATACTACGCATGGTTTCCCTTAATCACTTTGTTATAGTTTTTCTTAATCAGCCCTTTTAAGGATGTTTCATTAAGCAGGCGACGATTATTAGTGTAGAAATCTAGGTATTCGGCCCACAGCTTTGACTTAGTTGAGAACAAAGACTGGCTAGCGACCCTGTTAGCAAATGCTACGGGATCGTTCGTTTCTGACTGTTCTAAAACGAGCTCATTCAGTGCTTTGTTAAACATAACTTGGTGGTCGTTCAACTCATCGAGCATTTGTTCAACCAGTTCATTTGGAGCCAGTAATTGCTGACTATTCAAAGTGAGCATTAGCTCTGCGATGTTCGAGTTAGCCTCACTCGCACTCTGCTCATCTTTTAACGATTCCACTTCGTGCAACTCTTTCTGTAGGTTATCAATACACAAACGCAAGCAAGTGCCCATTTGCTTGAATAACTGCGCCTCGTTTGTCATCAACTCTGGATTTCGAATACCCAAACCATCAAAAAACGCTTGCGCTATATCTTGAGAGCAAACGGCCGCATCAGCATCGACTTGTGCTTTCGTCGTAGTGTTTATCGCATTCTCTGCCGTAGGTATTTGAAGTTGCTGATTAGTGTTAGGAGAAGGCGTAAAAGATTGGGTCATCTCTTCCCATTTTGACCCTGTATTAGCCTGCTCTACGACCATCTCAGTAACATTATGCGTACGATGTTGTCTTTGAATCGTGCTATCTGGGGCTACTGTGCCAGGTTGCATCACCTCAGCTGAGGCAATATCGGCTCTATGTGCCTTACCGCTTTCTGGCGCTAATGCATCATTGACTGATGCGTTACTCTTGGTTTCCTCAGCCATCCAGTCTTCAGGGATTAGGCTTGGTTGATCAAATTCGGAATATATACTGAAACTGTCATCGACCACCTGACGTGTGCTTTCCACGGTTCTAGGTTGTTCAGATTCTGTACGCTCATTATCACGAATTAAGTAATCGTCATCTCGCTGCATCGAAAAGTTCAGGTGAGCAACAGGATCATGACAATCAATGTCATCCTGTTTAGTCTCCATAAACAAATCTTCTAAGGCACCGACTTTTTCTTCCTCTTCGACAACCGCATCTCCTAGACTAACCAGAGGATCGCTAGATACTCGCTCAGGAGCAATATCAGCGGCGATGTCTAGTGTTGAGGTAACGTGCTCAAGAGAAACACCAATCTCATATTGCCCTAAAGAAATGATGTCACCATCAACTATCGCAACGGGTTGATTTTTTAGTATTTTATTCCCATTTACCATTGTGCCGTTAGTTGATACGTCACTTATATAGTAGGTATCTCCATACACGCTGAGCAAACAATGAGTGCCCGATATAAAGCGGTTGTGATCGGCTAAAGACACGCTACAGCTTGGGGAACGACCTATCGAACCACCACTTTCAGGCATTTCAATATGCTTTGCACCGGTGTATTCCTCTGGGCACTTTGAGATAAATAAAACTAGCTGATTTGAGTACATTTACGAACCTCAAAAGAGCAAAGAAACTGATAGTTCAAGCCCACCAATTCCATCATTTACAACCGGAAGGATATAAGAGGCCTGCGGGATAATTTGTATATGGGCGTCAGGATTACTGCCTAACTTTATAGCAGTACCAAGGGTCACAACCGCACCTAACTCAAACTGGTCGATGTCTTCAACACTCTCATAACGATAGCCCTCTTGGTCTACTTGCCAGCGATTAGAATATTGCGAGTAACCGACAGACAAGCCCGCACCAACGTATGGCGTGAAAACACTCCAAGAAGTCAACGCATATTGAGGAACAACACGAAGTTCATAGTTCGTCGCTTCTTGATATAAGCCGTTTGCTGGCGCTTCAATATCTTCTGCTAGATAGTTTAGCCCTAACCACCAACGCCAACGGTTATTGTTTTCATCAATAGGACGAGTATGAACCAAGCCGAACCTAAGCGTATCCTGCTCACCACTTTTACCTTCATCGTATTTAATGCTATCGATAGTCAACATACTGGTAGAGAGTCCATATCGCTCCCCTTTTGCCATTGCAACAGAAGAAAATAGACACATGGCTGAAATCAGCCCAATTTGACTTGGTTTTAGCATTTCGTCCCTCTAGGAAAACCGATATTCTACTTAGAGGCGAAAGATATCAATTATATTCTCTTTTTCAATAAGCCTAAAAAAACACCTATAATTTAATACATTTCAACTATCAGGTTGGTTGTTTTACCTACAAACAAAAACTAAAGAACCGACTACAGATTAAGTGACGAGACAGTAAATCTTTCTATTTAAATAGAAGTAACAGAATTTGATTGCTAATTGAACAAAACGTAATCTCCGATAACAATTTAGTTACTTTTTAATCAACGTTCTCATCTTCATATATAAGTTTCTTCTTATAAACAGACTTAACTATTGATATTAATATTATGAACAAAGATCACACTAAAAGTAATTTAATTTCTTTTAATGAATTTTTATTATCTAATCCGCTTATTTTGTCTATAGAATTGCGGCAGATGTGCACTGCTTATAATTTAATATAACAGTAGTGAAATCCTATATAACTTAATACTTCTATATGATCAGTTGGAACTTTCCTTATGTTTTTTACCGACTTCGCTCGAAGACCAATCGATGAAAATAACCCAAGCGGCTCTAATCCTAATGGTTCTGAGGATTTTGACGAAATTAAACGTCAAATAAACAACCTGAATAAAGTCACAGGGAGAGTCTCGTGGAAAACGGTTCAAACACTCTCAAAAAAGATCTTGAGTACCCAAGCGAAAGACCTACGTTGTTGCTGTTACTTTACCGTTGCGTCAACCTATAACGACGGCTTGAGAGGCCTTGTTGAAGGGTTAAACTCAATACTTGATGTGTGTGTCGTATATTGGTTCAACGCGTATCCAGAGCACTCAAAGTCAAAGGCACGAATGAGCGCTATTGAATGGATGGTAGAGCATACTGAAAAACGAATTAATAAGCATCGGGCGTTACCAGAAGAGCTTCCATTGATAGAGGCAGCACATCAATTATGCTTGAGGATTGAGGAAGAGCTTCGTCTTCATTACGGTATTGAAGCGCCGTCATTAGGTCGCATTCGCCGTATTTTGAATCAATGGATTGAGCAGATAAAAGAACAACAAATTGCGGCTGAGTTACGCGAGAAAAAACAAGCCAACACTAGCGCTCCTGCAGCAACGCAGAAGGCACCTGAAATTAAAGTGAATGTGTCTCCCTCTCCGGCACCGGTGTCATCACCCAACCTAAATAGCCAAGAGAAAGCATCACCGGCAAAGTCTGGTCGATTTATGATCTACTTCGTTATTGGTTTGATTGTTACTGCGATATGTTCACATTTCATGTACGAGCAACAACGTTATCGAACATTGGAACAAAAAATTAATCAAGCTTCACTTAATGAACTTGTAAATTTGGTCGCCTCGTTAGATTACGAAAATAAAAAATATGCTCAGTCATTGAAAACGCAGGCCATTAATCGTGTCGATATTATGATGAATAACTGGTTTTTAGACTCGGCAAAAGTAAGTAACGTCAGCGAGCTCGATAGCTTGACCAATGAATTAATCGCGATCTATCCGGATTCGTCTTCTGCACAGCAACTACGTCAGAACTTTTTGACACAGAGCGCCCATTTAGAAGACCAGTTTATGGATGTTTATAAGCGATTCTCAGACGCAAGAACGGTGTTTGCCAACGTAGCTAGACAGAATGTAGATAAGAACTCTGAAAAGGCGTACGAATACAGTAACTCGTTATTCCCGCTTTTAGGTCGTATTGAATACGCTGAAAAGTATTCACAGCAAAAGGAAATTGACCGCGCAACCCTTTTACTGAACATCTACCTATATAAATTGAGTCAGCTACAAGCTGAAAAAACTGACAATAAATAACAATACAATTAAAGAAGTTTTAGGCTTATGTTCAAACAAAAACTGTTTAGAAATCCAGTGGTGATTTCTACTATATTGATGTTTTTAGTGGCTGCAATTATCACCACTATTTATCTACTTTTTCTTGACGAAATCGATCAACTTTATCTTTGGCTGACCCTTGGTGCTATCGCCATTGTTTACGTCACTTTTCAATTCACATTATGGTTGAAGAAAAAGAACAACGCTAAAGCTCAACATTTGGAAACCGAGGAAGAAGCACTTTCTATGGTTATCCAGCCTCTTCTTGCTAACTCAGGCAAGAAACCAATTTACCTGATGCTTGGTAATAAAGGGTCAGGGCGACGTCAATTTTTATTTAATTCTAGTGCAATCAAACCGATGGATCGCACTAGAACCGCTAAGAATGACTTTTTTGAATGGTACGAATCTGACAGCGCTGTATACATCAAACCAGACCAACGCTTAGTGTTCCAGGAAGTATCAAGCAGTGATGCTTCTTTATGGAATACGTTCATTGAAGAAGTTATTCATCATCGACCTCGAAAGCCATTTTCAGGCTGTCTATTCTTCACCGATTTCGAGTTCATGATCGTCTCTGAGCCAGAACAAAAAGAGTACACCATTTCGTCGTTATTGGCGCGCTTGAGTACCATCAACTCTAAAACGTCTTCAGCATTGCCAATCTATTTGATTATGTCAAAGCTAGACAAGTTAGATGGCTTTAAAGAATACATGCACTTTAGCTCTCTCAAGACACGTGTTGAGTTCCTCTCTATCCCACTGAAAGAAGCCAAGGGTGTATTTGCAGAGTACTACCGCGATAGCTATCGAAATCTAGTGAGAGTGCTTGAAAGTAATGCGCTAGATGCATCCGCTAATTCAACGGACATTGATGAGAAACAAGCAATACTCGCTTTCCCTAAGCAGTTTGAGTTATGTCAGTCTGAGGTCAGCTATGTGCTTGAGCGTCTATGTGATGTTAACAACGGTGTCTATTCACTAGACATCCGTGAGATTTTCTTTAGTTCGAGTCTGCAAGGCGGTCGCAAGTACAATTTACTTGCAAAAAGTTGTAGTAATTACTTCAACTTACCTATTATCGCGTCAGAGCATACACAGTTAACAGAAACGCCTTATTTCTCTCGCTTTCTGATTGATTCACAAATATTGCCGGAAAGCGACTTTGCGGGCGAAAACAAGACGTATCTTCGTCTAATTCAGAGACAAAGCCGTTTGGCAATACTCGGCTCTATTATCCTGCTTACTGGGGGCAGTTACTTCTTTTTCACGACATTAGACAGTAACTTACACGTGATGAATCAACTCTTGAGTATCGATGACAAATCGCAAGTGGAGCAAGATGCAAGATTCAATGAGCTTTTAGCGAAGGCGACGAAAGCAATAGAGCCTTCTTATGGGGCGTGGCTTAAAGGTTCTAAGGCTTTGGATGAAGAGATATTACCACTCAACATTAGCCGTTTGGATCAAAGCACTCGCATCGCTTACGAAGCATTACTTAAGGACGTTGCTCAACAGTTGATACCTCTCATTGAGAAAGGTTACCGTCTACAACTGACACAAAATCAAAACACTTTTACACGCGCTTTACCTCTATTGAAGGGGTATCTAATGCTAAACGATCCAACAAAGCGTGATATCCGTTTTTTGCGTCATCAAACTCTCCAAATGATGAACGATTTAAGCAACCAAAGTGACGTCGTCAATCAGGCGATGCGCTATTTGGACGCTTACTTTCGCACGCAGTTTGAGCCAATTGATATCAATATGGATCTTGTTCGCGCAACACGTCGCTCATTGCTAGCAAATTCGAATGTTGATCTCGTTTATGCAGGCATTTTAAACGAAGCAAATTCGATTGATTTAGGAACCCTAGATCTGCAACGAGCTGTGGGTTTTGAGTTTAGCAATGTATTCAACACACCAATCGATAGTGAACGCTTGATCGTAGATAAGATCTATACCTCCACTGGTTTTAGCACTTTTTATCGACCACGCGTGGACCTAATGTCACAACAAGTCATCAGTGACAACTGGGTTTTAGGTCTGTCACAACACGTTATTCCTACTAGTGAAGAACAAGAAGCCTTCAAAGAGGAAGTACGTAAAAAATATACTGACGACTACATCAGTAATTGGCGCAATGCGCTGAGTGAACTAAAAGTCCAGAACTATGACAATGTCGGCGATCTAACGAACGCGATAGACTTAATCTCGGGCCCTTCTTCACCAATGACAACCGTACTGAAGCAGGTCTATGCCAACACACAATTTTCACCCGTTGGTGAAAAAAATGCTCTGATTTCAAAGCTAGACCCGAAACTCGTGGCAGCGGCAGACTCCGCATCAGACGCAGTAGAGGAAGTAGTTAAGCCTGATTACTTGTTGATGAAACGTGTTGAACAAGCTTTTCACTTATTAAACCAACTTCAGGTCAGTGAAACACCAAACTCCCCTACTCCTTGGGATGAGACCGTAACAGCGCTAAGCCGTGTTCGCACGTATATGAAAGACATTGCTGATGCACCTGACCCGCAAATGGCGGCGCTAGCGGCAGCTCAGCATCGAATGAACAGCAGTGAAGCTGACCCATTAATAAAACTTAAACAGATTGCCCAAAAATCACCGGAACCCGTTCGTAGCTGGTTGTTAGATGTGGTTCAACAAAGCTGGTCAGTCATGATTAAAGAGTCCGCTAAAGGCATTCAAACCCAATGGTACAGCGAGATTTACACCAAGTTTAAAGAGATAGGGCTAGGACGATACCCATTTGACCTAACAGCGACCGAGGAAATCTCAATTGAAGATTTTGAATTACTGTTTGCTTCAGGTGGCTTGTTAGACACATTTATTCAGAAAAATTTTGCACCGTTCTACGATACCAATTTGTGGACGCCAAAACAGGTGGATGGCGAGACGATGCCAATCTCTCCGGCTCTGTTAGTGCAACTGCGTAACTATAACGTTATTCGAGACACATTAATTAATAAAAGCACTAACCGCGTTCATATTCCGTTTAGTGCAAGAGTACTCGATCTTGATTCTAGTGCGATTAGAGCGAGCTTAAAAATTGCAGATACCAATATAAGTTACTACCACGGTCCAAGCCGCATTCGTGAAATGGCATGGCCACCGCAAAATGGTGACTTCAATATTAGTATCACACTCCAGGATGTAACCGATGAAGGCAGACAGCACGTTTTAAATAAGAGTGGTCAATGGGCGATATACAGATTGCTAGGTGACTCGACCTTGACAAACACTCATAACGGCAGCTTTGTCAGTGACATAAAAGTGTCAGGGAGGGACTTGAGCTTACGCATCACTCCGTTGACACAGAAAAACCCATTCACTCTTGCTGAGCTGTATAACTTTACGCTCCCTGAGTCGATTTAATAACAATATAAAAACAAAATAGGCAGAACACATGATTTCAAACATGACTTTACAAGGTTTAGATAAATTAGATCGAAAAATACTTTCAAGTCTATTGTCGAATGGGCGAGAGTCGATTGCGAATCTATCCCGAAACATTGGTTTGTCTCGAACAGCAGTAGCAGAAAGAATTAATCGTTTAGAAAAGACCGGTATTATCAAAGGCTATACCGCACAGATTCGTGTAGAAAATGAAGGGCGAAAAGCCGCTAGTTATCTACTGATCTCTTGTGAAAAGGGTAAGAAGAATGATGTAACGAATGCACTTAAAGAAATCCCTGAGGTTCGCTTAACGAGCGTTGTTGGTGGCAACTTTGATATTATTGCCCTAATTGAAGCGCCCGACCTGCAGTCTATTCATCATCTTTGTAATGAAATTGAATCATTTAACGGCATTCAAAGGCTTGATACTACCGTTGTACTGCACCAGCCGATCAGTCGTTAAGCTTTTCTGACCTCTTCGAGGAAAACATAAAGGGCCGCTCGTTGAGCGGCTTTCTTATATGCTTCCGATAAGTCGAATTTTGGCGTCTTTATCACCTGGGTTACCAAGCCAGAACGTTTGACCTAGTTGGTTCCCTTCTCCATTACCCAGTTTGTTTTCTGGAATACTGTCTAGGTTAACTGTCAACTTTAGGTCCCACGACATTGGGTCACGCAGAATAAAGCGCATCAAGCCCACCAGCGTCTTATGTAACTCACCATCGTAGGAAAACTGCTTAAACGTTTCAAAATCAATGTTGTCGATACACAAGTTAAACTTGCCGTTCAAATCCGCAATGCTTTGTCCCAAGTGTAAGCTTTGCCCCAATACACAATTGGAACGATTGAGTTTGTTACGCTGGCTTTCAGCGATTTCTACGCGTCTATAAACCCATTCTTCGATTCGCACATTCGGCAGTGAAAAGTAGTGCGAAACAATACCGGAAATAAGCTTAGGTGAACGTGTACGCGTAGATAACTGGTTCACGTAAGACAGAACTTTCGCTCGATCTAACTCCGCGACTTCACAATCTTGCATAACGCTAGAGAGACCAGCCAAATGCAGTATGCGCCCAGAAAACGCATCGCTTGCCCCGCTTTTGTACTGCACGTGATATCGGTATTTCTTCCAAACACGATACAGTAAGCTTGTATAGCGGTTGTGGAAAAAGTCGAAGAAATCCTTCACTGGGTTATCATCGGGATCACGACCGACGAGTTTCTCAGTGTAAGACGCAGGTAGGGGCGAGCTTGAACCATGCAAGCCAAGAAAGTTCGTCTCAATACGTGAATATTGCTGTCCGTTTCTTTCCATATGAGTAATAAAGTCCATATCACTCTTTGGAAAGCACAGGTTTGGCGACACGCTGAACTCAATTCGCTCTTGGTGAAAGTATTTGTTCTCGCCCACGGCAACAAAATTTGAGTTTGGCTCCAGCTGGTAGTGTTTCTCTAACAGCAACACCGCTTGGTAGAAACTAAACTCATTCGACTTATCAGAAAGTGTGTTAATCATAGTATCGTCTGCTGCCCGATTAGGCTTGCCCAGTTGTAAACCTCGCCCGTCGCTTCATCGAACACCTCTAGTTCGGTAAAGGAGTTCACACTCGAATATAAACGGATAAATTCATTCAATACCGTGGCCATAAGGAACATATCGCCTTCGTTTACGAAGAACTTAGAGTCCGTCACGAGCTTGAATTGGTTACCACGCACAGATACACCACGAAATACGCGATCGATTGGTTTCATCTCTGAAGAAATAATGCCATCAAGTCGATGAATCGACGCGCGGTGGGCTTGTCTATCGACTCGAGAGTGGAAGTCGTAAGTCGAGAGCAACACTTTCAACACATCGATATTGGCCAAAGACAAGTAGTTGAGCGACATGTTGGCAATCAACTGCCATTGAAGTTCACCATTAACCTGAGGACTTACTGACTGTGTTGGCTTAGTAATGTTTTTAAACGTCGCATACGTTGGCGACTTGTGCGTCGCGTACGTGATATCTCCTACTGACAGGCGCTCCGCTAAGTCCGCGTTACTGCATTGCAGTTTCATCAATACTGTTTCAGTCCCTAAATCCGCAATGTCGCCATTGTGAGTATGGAATGAGATATAGCGCTCTAACCCTCTCCCACTTACTCGCTCGCCCACTTTGGATTTGTAGAACTCTCGCTTATCACGCTGGTTGATTTGGTGCTCAAACGATTCAAATTCAATCAGTGGTTTTCGGCGACGCTCGTCTTTACTCCAGCTCTCCACTTGCTCAATGGAATAAACCTCGTAATGCTCCTGAGTGTTACTTTGTGGACGCACCTTGTACTCGTTTCGTCGATGCTCTAAACGGATTGGATCGCCGTCTTTTTCAAACAAGTTAACGGCAGGTGTGCAGTGCAACCTTAAGTGTTTATCTTTAAGCACCACCTCTGAAGGCAAAGCACGCTTAAAGTGGAATTTGATTTTGACCGTGCTGCGCTGAGGAATGCCTTTTAGCCACTCTAAGCCTTTAATGTCGAAGAACATGAACTTATCTGGCAAAGAGAAGAATTCTTGCAGCAAACGGTAGCCTGCAAAGGAGTTTTTGCTGTAAGGCAGCAGCGCCTCGTCCTCTTCATGCCCGACTGGCTTAACGTATTCTGGCCCTAAACGATGTTTGTAGCCGCCACCAACATCCAACTCGACGTGATCTAGATAACGGAACAGCCATAAGAAGACAGTGCGAGTAATATGAATCTCACCATGCAGGTGCAATCGCAGCGTGTCTAAACCTATCCGAGACAGCTCAAGGCCATGCTCCGTCGATAACGTCACATCAATCATCGAGCTGGTGCGGCTGTTAGTTTGTTCGATGTTAGTAATCGTAATTGGGTATAGATTGACGTCATAACAAGTACGGAACAAACACTGCGTGCCTTCTACCTGCTCGCTGGCCATTTCCGCACCACGTTTCACCACGGTTTTCTCAGTAACACTTCCGGTATGCGGTTTTAGTTCGCTAATACACAAAGACGGAATCGAACGCATGTAATGTGGCCACAGCAAAGTCATCAGAGATTGCGTAAGCTCAGGCAGTTCATCGTCAATCTTTTCGCGGATGCGTCCGGTCAAAAAAGCAAAACCTTCCAGCAATCGTTCGACATCTGGATCAAAAGTTCCTTCAGAGAGAAAGTGAGTTAACTTCGGATGATATTTGGCAAACTCACTACCCGACTCGCGTAAATACGTGAGTTCATCTTGAAAGTATTTACTGTTACTCAAGTGGCACCTACTAAACGTTAAATTGGCCGTCGGTTCCCATGTAGACATCGATCGACATTGGGACTTTACCGCCGTTATGGGAAACTTCGCCGCGAATACCAAAGCCGAGTTGTAATGGATTATGGTGGTCTTCACGGTAATGAACCTCGACATTAAACAGTCGGGGCTCAAAGCGTTCTATGGTTGACGTGATGTTTTTTTGAATATGGCGAACGAGGTTTGTGTTGTTAGAAAGTACGTCGTTAAAATCTGGCAGACCATACTCATTGTCGATCATTGCGTTGCCGGAGTGCGTATTCAACAAGTCAGCGAGATGCGAGTGAATGGATTCAATCAAATGCTTATGAGACACCACTTTCTCGTAGCAGTTTTTTGGTTCTCCTAGCTCGATCCGCTCTAAAAGACGGTAACCTTTTTCCATATGCGGTCCTACGAAAAAAGCAGCCAGTCTTCACTGGCTGCTTGATGGTTTCAGTAATGGGTTATTGGTCTAGCTTACCAACTAGAGACAAGTCGAAGCTTGCGCCCATGTACTTGAAGTGAGGACGTACAGACATCGATACTTTGTACCAGCCTGGATCGCCTTCTACGTCTGATACTTCAACCTTCGCAGCACGAAGCGGACGGCGACCACGAACTTCCGCTGGCGGGTTCTCTTGGTCAGAAACGTATTGACGAATCCACTTGTTCAATTCGATTTCTAGGTCAGAACGCTCTTTCCAAGAACCAATTTGCTCACGCTGTAGCACTTTGATGTAGTGCGCTAAACGGTTGATAATGAACATGTAAGGAAGCTGAGTACCTAGCTTGTAGTTCATCTCTGCTTGTTTGCCTTCCGGCGTATTCGCAAACACTTTCGGCTTTTGAACAGAGTTTGCAGAGAAGAACGCCGCGTTGTCAGAACCTTTACGCATGGTTAGCGCAATGAAGCCTTCTTCTGCTAGCTCATACTCACGACGGTCAGAAACCAGGATCTCGGTTGGGATCTTAGTCTCGATTTGACCCATAGCTTCAAAGTTGTAAACCGGTAGATCTTGTACAGTACCACCGCTTTGAGGACCAATAATGTTCGGACACCAACGGTACTTAGCAAATGATTCACTGATCTTAGACGCCATCGCGTACGCTGAGTTGCCCCATAGGTAGTTATCATGGCTGTCTGTCACTTGCTCATCGTAGTCAAACGCCTTAATTGGGTTATCTTCTACAGAGTAAGGCGTACGTAACATAAAGCGAGACGTACATAGACCTAAATAACGTGCATCTTCGTGCTCACGCAGACCACGCCATTTCGCGTACTGTGGACCTTCGAATACAGACTTCAGATCTTTTAGGTTTGGCAGCTCTTCATAGCTGTCTAGGCCAAAGAATTTAGCCGATGCCGACGTGATGAATGGTGCGTGAGACATTGCGCCTACGTTCGCCATGTATTCCATCAGTTTGATGTCAGGCGAAGAGGCAGACATAGCGTAATCACAAATGACGGCGCCAACAGGTTTACCACCGAACTGGCCGTATTCACGTGTGTAGATTTGCTTGTACAGGCCAGACTTCACCACCTCTGGAGCGTCTTCGAAGTCATCAAGAACTTCGTCTTTCTTCGCAGAGATCAGTTCAATTTGAATGTTCTCGCGGAAGTCAGTGTGATCAACCAGGTACTTAAGGCCACGCCACGTTGATTCAATCGCTTGAACTTCTTCGTTGTGAAGAATTGCATCAACTTGCTTAGACAATTTTTGGTCGATTTCAGAGATCATCAGATCAACCAGAGATTGGTCGACTTTCTCTGTGTTCGAACTGCTTAGTAGCTCACTGATGAATGCTTCTACGCCGCGTTTTGCAACGTCAAAACCTTCATCACTTGGCTTTAAACGTGTTTCGTTAAGAATGCTATCCAGAAGTGAGCCTGATTCAACTAAGGCTGCTTCTTGTTCTGGCGCTTGTGCTTCTGCAGACATGATATCCCTTACTCTTCTTTCGCGTCTTGGTCGTTGCCAATGCTTAGTTCATCCAACAGTTTCTTTCTCGCTTCTTCATCTTGAAGAACCGATGCGATCTTCTTACGGAACGCAGGCACGTTTCCTAGAGGACCTTTAAGTGCAACCAAGGCTTCGCGAAGCTCAAGTAGGCTGTTTAGTTCAGGTACACTTTTCGCGATCGCTTCAGGAGAGAAGTCCTTCATGTTTTGGAAGGTCAGATCAACACCAATCTGGCCGCCTTCTTCATCAGAAAGACGGTTTTCAACGTTGACTTTAACGTTTGGAGACATGCCCTCTAGCACTTCGTTAAAGTTGTCTTTGTCGATGTTAATTGGAGTACGTTCTTCAATTGGTGTCTCATCTGCACGCGCAGTAAAGTCGCCAACTACCATCATGCTTAGCGGCAGCTCTACGTCTTCTTGCGTATCGCCAGTTGCTGGAACATAACGGATATTAATTCGCTCTTTAGGAGCCACCGAGCCGTCACGTGACATAATTCGTTCCTTATCTAACTCTTTAATTAGTCGTAAATTGCTTTCCACTCTTCATACTTCTCAGGTAGAAGATCCTTGCTTCCAAATAACCGATGGAGTGTTTTTCGAATTAGGTCTTCTAACTGTGACGATAAGTGGGGTTCCCAGCTCGCGAGATTAAACGCTTTTTGTACTTCCCACCCCTTCTCAAGATACGGCAAACACAACGGGTATAATCCAACAGACTGGTAAGCTGCTATCAATTGCAAATACAGCATGAACTGCCCACGTCCCGAGCTATCCAGCTCAAGTTTGCGGGCAAGCTCTGCGGCACATTCCCCTAGATTTTCTAGAGTGATATCCTCCATTGGCAGCGAGTCTTCCTGCGAAATCACAACCGTTTGAACAACGGGTTGAGAAGTCGAAGAAGTAGTATCTTGAGTCGATAACCAGCTCAAGGTCGCTTCATCTGCAAATGGTATAGAATTCTTAAATGAGAGGTGCTCGATGCCCTCTAGCGATTCAACAAAACGCGTCACTTCTTGTTTCACAGCAAGCGCTGCATCATCAAAGCCCAAGTTATTAAGCATCGAATACACGAAGTAATGGCCCGTCAGCCAAAACGGCGCATCCGTTAATGTGCGCTCCAAACGCTTAATGGTGTCGATGTCGCTTTCTTGGTCAGCTTTATCTCGGTATTCCGCTTGTTGATCGGACGACACTGCCAAGCTCAAAGGCGTTTGATTATTTTGGTGGTCGGGTAGACCATCAATGTCATCCCAAGTCAGATGACGATAAATCCGGTAAGCCAGCGGATCACTTGGGTTCGCATGAAGCATGACTTCCGCAACCTTCTTCAAGGTGCGCTTAGAAGCCGTCGGCGAAGAGAAGTCCGTATCGACATCCACTTCTTTTGCCACCGCTTTCTTAACTGGCGCAGGTTTAGGGGCCGGCGGAACCGCCTTCACCGGTGCGGTTTGCACTTCACTCTGCGCTGGCGTTTCTTCGGCAGCAGACTGCGTAGCTGGTGCAGGCGCCGCTTGTTCGACGTTAACGACTGCATCATCGCTCTGCTCATCAGCCGCAGCTTGTTGAGATAAGACGTTGAGCTGAGTGCGAATCTCAAAGAAATCCGCTTCTGAGTCTTGGTAAACCTCGTCGTACTGGCGCTGCACTTCTTCAATAGTCGAAATGCAGTTTGATACCAACTCCCATGACTGAGCACTTTCCGCTAACTTGCTACTGACCAGTTTAAACTGATGGTTCAACCATTCAACCGCGCCATCTCGACCCCGCTTTCGCGAAGGATACAATTCAACGCCAAAGCGACTTAACGCCTCACTAAGCAGCTTTAGACCTTGTTCAAAGCCTTGCAGACCAAACTCTTCTGTTAGCGCGCGAACGAGGTAACAAATGGCTTTTAAGTCTTTACTGTGGTGCTCTAGAACTTCAGTCGCGTGCGTTTTTACCACGCTCCAATCTACTGTTTCGCCAAACAAGGAACCGAATTTCTTTACTTCAGATTCCATCATCTCGTAGCAAAACTCGTAACGGGCATCGTTTCCCACTGGAGATTCATCAGAAATAGGATTAAGCAGACGATCTATATCAATGTTGGACAAAATTCACGTCTCCTTCAGTCAAGTAATCTCTCAACGCACGCGCTACCGCAATTGCGCCATTTGCTGGCTTAGATAACCGATGGCTCTGCTCTATCGCATCCGACGCCATGCTATCTAGAATTTTCGTGATTTCTGTAAATTTGCTTGGTGCATTCCGTTCTAAATCGGCAAGGGATTCATGTAGCTTTTGTTTGTCGTAAACGGATTGCTCCATCACGGTGCTAAACAAAATAAATTCGCTTCTTGCGACGATTAAATCCTTTATTTTTTTGTCTAGTTCTGGCGTATTACCGAAGTAGGCTTTGGCTAATTCAGCTTCTTCAATTGCTTTGGTGTAAAAGTGCGCCTCTGCATGTTTATCGATGGAGTCATTAATATTTTCCATCACAGCCTTTGGTAAGACTTGGTTGTAGAAATAGGCTTGTGACTGGTTTAATAACCATGCCTCTTTCATTTCATTTTCTGCGAGCTTAGCTTCACCATCTAAAATTAAGCGAGCAATCTGCTTATCTCGACTGCCAGCTATGGCAGATACTTTCATGGAATCGATAGACGCGACATTTAATCCAGACATCACTTTAGTCAACGCCTCATCCGCATATGGAAACAGGGCACCGTCACGAACAAGGGTTTCTCGCAAGGTGACAAGCTCCTTACGTAATTCGACTAATGCCATTGGTAAGCCATCCGCTAACGATTGATACGACGTTAACTGAGCCTGTTTTTCTTCATATAAATTCGAGAGGCTTAACTGCTGAGCTTGATATGCTGTTCGATAAGCTACTGTCATATCAATACTCTGAGTAGCTTGAGACAATTCTTCTTTGATTTTCCATGGAGGCTGAGCCAAAAAAGAAGCCGTTTCAGAGGGCGTAATAACGTGAGTTACAGTAGTGACACCTCGGGAAAAAATAGCATCCAATTGATCTTTATTCTGTTGATACAAATAACTTCCTGCTGTTGCCAGCACACTCAACACTAAGCTCGCCTCTAATATTTTAAAGCGACCATACGCCGTTTTATCATTTGGCTTACAGTGTGTAAGCAGCAAGTCCGCGTTACGCAAGCTACTGAAAATTGGTGCGTTAGAATTTGAGCTAATTGATTGCGTATCGATTCGCGCTAACTGTTGAGCAAAAGAAATAGCAGTATAGCCATGCCCTCTTGGTTTGTTGATGACTTCTTTCAGCAATTTCCAAATATGAGCCGGGATCAAAGCCGGACGCTTTCGATCTTTTAACTGCTTATTCCAAGCATCACCAAATATTGATCCTAAAAATAGGTGTCCAGCGAGCAAAGCGAGAGAGTAAACATCATCTTGCGGTTCCGCGATGCCAGTTTCTATATAAAGAGGGGAAGCGTAGCTCAAGCTTGCCTCTGCGTAAGGTTCTGTCTCTCCAATGTAACGAGCAGCGCCGAAATCAATGAGCTTAACGTAATCGCCTTCACTCACTAATACGTTAGATGGTTTAATATCAAGATGGCAGATACCTCTTGTATGCATAAACTCTAGAGCGCCAGCGAGTTGATACACCAACCAAGCGATGTGGTCGTGGCGGAAGCCTTTAGAAGAATGACGCTCCATTTTTTCTGCCAGTGATTCACCTTGGATCCACTCGTACATCAAATATGGGCGTTCGAATTCGTTGCCGATTTTTACAAAGTTAGCCACGCTAGGGTGTTGAGAAAGCTCCAGCCTGCTCGCTTCGTTAATCAACATTTTGCTCGCAAATTCTGGCGAGTCATCATTGATAACTTTGCAACAGATTTGCTTCTCTGGCTGCCCTTTTTTTGCAAGATGGTAAACCGTTGTCTTACCATTTCTAGAAGGAAGCTTGTCTAATACATCAAACTGTGAAAAAAGCACGTACTCAAGCTTCGGCTTATTTTTTTCTGCTAGCCTTTGCTCATTCAGTTTCTTTTTCTCAATAGCTTTAACAACCAACTGATCGATATATCCTTTGGCTGTACTCTGATTATTAGACACTTAGTACTCTTTCATAGAATAAATATTATTAGAGTTGAATAATATTTTCTTGAACGTACTTGTATCAAGGTTGGTATTTAAAACAAACAGTAAGCCTATTATTTTAGTTATTATTACTAATTTATTAGACCTTTTTACTTACGCTTTCACTGCATGAGTTATACGCTTTTTCGTGTTACAAACTTCAACCTAATAATATGAGTATATTTTCATTGCCATTTGATCGATGAGTGCCCACTAACATTGCAGTAATTGGAGAACTCCTTTGTCACCATGAAAGTCGAACATTAACAACGTAGTTGGTTGCTTAAAGTGGTGCTCTCTGACCGCAAAGGCAATTAAAGCGAGAGAAGAACAACTGCCCATTGTGCCCCACAACTCATTGATAAGCTGCGGTTGTTCTGGGTTCGTGAATCGTTCTGCTTTAGCCCCCAGAGCAAAGCCGTAATCTTCCGAATGCATGCGCAGGTTCGTCATATCGGAATACACTTCACCAAATAAATCGAGCTTTTTACTCGCACGTTGAACAAGTCGAAACATGCCTCTTCGGTCTGAAGTGTTTAATTCCGTATCAATGTAGCCAAGCTGCGCTTGAGGCTTAAGTTTCAATGTTTCTACGGTATTTCTTCGACAAAGAATTAAACCCGCCCCACCCTCACTCGGAATAACGCCCCATGGATTATTGGTACTCATTACCATCGCATCGTCGATGAGTGTTTGCATCGAACTCACCAAGGAATCGACACTGATACACATCATAGCATCATATTTATCCAATGATTTCATGGCCTGGAGAACGAAACTAGGCCCACTGGCATGAACAGCATTCACCACAGAGAGAAATTCAGCATAGTTACTTTCACCAAGCCATTCTTGCACCTTTACTAGTGAAACAGACGCAGGCACCGCTATAAGCAAAGGTATTGGTCTCAATGAACGTGGTAACTGTGCTAACAATGAATCAAGCAAGTGGGTGATTAACTCACACGTTTTCTCAAACTGCTCACTTTCTTTGGTGTATTCGATTTTGGCGTAAGTAAAACGCTCGATACCATCATCCCCTACACATTGGTCGAATCTTCCTAAGTCAGCATACGAAACTGCACTAGCAATATCTAAATTCATACCGGTTGGCGTCATCACTTCCATCCCTAGCACGTAACGGCCTGTTGAATTATGCATGCTCGCTTACCTCTTCCAACTTAGTGATGGATGTCGACACCAACAAATGTTCCTTGCCCTGACAAGGAAACGCAGCGGTGTAACTGATTGATATAGTTTTCTTTTCCGTATCAACGAATAAGGTGTACATCGCCATATCAGCTTGATAACTTTGATCTTTGAACGTCGCGATCGCACGGTATTTTTCTTTAGGAATTCGAAATGAAAGCGTGTCATCATGACAAAAGCCACTCATCATCAAACGCTCCCCCCCACGAAGGAAGCCTTTGCACTGTTGATCAATAGGCGCGCTTTGGAAGAACCGCTTATCAAAATCGAGTGGCAACATTGGCTTACGATTCTCAATCCAATCGTCATCGAACGTGCCGGCCAGCTTCTGGCGCGACTCAAAGAACGGAGGCACTGGCCCGAACCCCGCAACGCGTAGTTTTTTCGCGGCGGCACTCCAGTCCTCTCGGGGATAAAAAATCGAGGGCACTTTCTGTTCAAGCAATTCTTTGTTGGAGTCGGCAACCCCACCACCTATTCGGTTACGTAAATCACCGCCTACCGCGCAAGTGTAATCAATGTCTTTTTCAATAAATGGGACTGGATTGCTCAGCGTGATACTGCCAGCATGCTCAACCCATACGCGTTCCCCGTGAATAGCGAGAGTCTTATCGATATGACCATCAATCAGCACACGACACTCTTGGTATGTCACTGGCTTTTTCGCGTAGCTGCGCGCTTTGCCGTAAACAAGCACATCTGTGTTGTCTTTGGTATACGCAAACTCGTGGTCAACTTTCATCGCAGAGAAACCTTCTTCGCCCAAATATTGGGGATCATCAAAGATTTCACTTTCACCTAATTCGTGCCAAACCACACCATCGAATTGCCAAGTACGTTTAGCGACCACAACCCACACTTCATCGCCGTTTTCGTCACGTTGAAAACGACCTTTAAGTGATAGCTCAGGGTGCGCCTCAATATCCCATAACTGCATTGCTATTCCTTAAGTTGAATCGTTCGCTCGCAGAAGGTGCGGCCTTTAAATTGTTAAAGTTCCAGTCTTGTTGATGAATCGGCATTGCCATATCCCAAGGCACGTAGGCTCTGGATTGAATACAGATTTGGCGCCATAGCCAGTCGCGGAACAGCACATCAACGTTAGCATCTTGCATCGCAGCTAACGTAGACTCGAAGCTCAATGCGTAACCCAAGCGGCTTGGTAGATTTTGGATATATTTTTCATCTTCCACCCACTCATTGAGCAGATCGACGATCTCTTCCCATTCATATTCGACACCAACATCTTGCGGAGTCAGAGGAAGAAGCTTTCCGTAGACGACATACAAGGCTTGAAGCCAAATTTCACCCTCAGCTTCACCTTCCTCCAGACTTTCCAAGTGCTCGATGATTTGGGGTACCAGTTTCCAATCACCACCCAGCGCAAAATCAACAGGTGCTAATGAAGAAGAGATATCAAACGCCTCAAACTCTTTTAACTCAAGTAACTTGGCATAAGTGAGCACTTGCGCTGATGGTAATCCATTTGGTTCGATGCCAAAGCACTGACGGAACCAAGTGCCTCTGTCACGTTTGGTAATCAAACGTTCAAATAGATATTGTTCGCTGCCTGCATTGTCATTGAGCCAATCAATCCCCTCTTTCACGTCTTGTAAAGCGAGCAGTGGCAAAGCAACATGAGAGCTAATGATGCTGGCTTTGTGCCAGCGCTTGATGAGAGAAACACTTAATGTTTGACGTACACGTAAGCATTCAAAGTAAAACGCACTGGATGTCGCATTACCCTCAATAAGCTCCGAAAGCGTACTATCCATAGATTCAACCGGAGATTGTACGGCAATGACCATTGCAGTTGTAGCGTCAATATCTTCGAGTAAACTCAATCCGCACAAAAGGTTATCCAACTCTGAGCCCAACTCCCCCTGTAGCATCAGCCAGCTGTAAATTTCTGGCTCCTGGCCTCTTAACTGATGAATCAACCCCGGTGCTAGCCGATAAAACGACAAGTACACCTGCTTCAGTTCTTCAATTTGGCGTTCGATCAGCTTGAGATACGCCAACTCACGACTTGGATAACCCCTTTTGTGAATTTGAACTCGCTGCCTGATTAAAAACCCGATACTTTCAGAAGCAATGGACAGCTTTTCATTACAGAAATCCAGCCATGTTACTGGCAACTGGGAAAGGTCATTCACAGCGCGTTCAGCTTTTGCTAACGCGCCTTCGACTTCTTGATTGGTTATGGGTGCCTTTAGGTGCTCGACACCGATTCTTTGTCGCATCTAGTTATCCGTTATTAGCGTGCCATAACGCGATTGCAATTAGTTAACTCGAAGTAATTAGCTCACTTGGCGTGACTTGTTAACACAAAACCATTAGCTAACGCGAAGTAATTAGTTAATTGCGATCGTTCCGCCTTGAATTTTTTGTGCTTTTTCTGCTTGAGAAGTGACGTACTTCGCTTTAGTGGTAATTCGTCCATCGCGCCCGCTATAGCGAGTTTCTGTCTCACCACTTTTGACTACCAACTCTTGTTCTGTCTCGATAACCATCTTCTTCGCTCGCAATACAAACTCGTCAGAGTCATCCAGAATGGAGAAGAAAATGTCCGTCACAAGAGGCAAGCTTAAGTCGTCGTTCAAAAACTCAACTCGACAACTTAATCGATTATCGATAGCCATTTGCAGTTCAGAACGACGAAAGCCACGTCCTAGTCTCGCAGTGAGTGGCTGCTTAAATGGGTTACCATCAAAATCAACTCGCACACTGCCCGCAGACTCATTGATAGCCACTATTCTTCCAAAACGCGAAAAGCAAGCCGTTGATTCGGCTTGCTGCTCTGATATTACTTCTGTTGTAAGAGGTTGTTTTTCCATTGTTAGTTAACCACTACGTTGCCACCTTTCACGACGACTTTGTCACTGCCTTCGATCGTAATAGCCGAGCCTGATAACTTTATTGAACCATCACTGTTCATCACTAAAGAGGAACCACCCGTTTTCAATACAATCTTGTCGCCACTGATAATTTGCGTTGCACCATCAGCTTTATAAGCGGTGTTCCCTTTCACTGATACCGTTAAGTTGCCACCAACCGTCTGGTTATCATCCGCACCAATATCTGAACTCTTAGACGCACCGATAGTAAGGTTACTGTTTTCGCCAATATCTAAGTCATCATTTTTACCGATCTTAGTCGTACGGTTATCACCAATTTCTAAGTCAGAATTGTTTTTCACATACTGGGCTTCGTTCGCGTTGTATGTGACGGTAACGTCTTGCTCGACTGTCTCGGTAAACGTACTGTTTACTTGTGTCGTTTTATGTCCATGAATGGTTTCTTTATGGTCACCATGAACTTCATTCGTTTGGTGACGTGCAACCTTCAAGAATTCATCTTGACCGATATCACGGTAACGGTTGTTGAGCACCTTGGTCGACATGTCTTTTTGAGCGTGAATATAGACTTCTTCTTGGTTCGCTTCGTCTTCAAAACTCAACTCGTTGTAACCTGTTCCTTTGTGCGTTTGCGTGCGGAACGTGGTACGAGTTTTGTTTTCTGGCAAAGAGTACGGTGGGAAATGCAAACCGTTGTAAACTGCGCCAGTAACTAACGGACGATCTGGGTCCCCCTCAAGGAAAGTCACTACGACTTCATGGCCAATACGCGGCAAATAAACTGCGCCCCATGTTGGCGCCGCCATGGATTGGCTTACACGAATCCAACAGCTTGAATGCTCGTTGTTATCACCGTAGCGATCCCAATGGAACTGTACTTTCACTCGACCAAGCTTGTCGGTGTAAATCTCTTCACCTTCTGGTCCTACAACGACCGCCGTTTGAGGGCCATCCACTACTGGTGCTGCTAGTTTAGGCGCTTTAAACACCACATCACGTGGAATACATGAGAACTGGTTGTAGTAAGTGGTTGGCATACCACTCGCTTCATCTTCATGCACTTGCGGATCTTGACCTGTGTGCATTACAGACAACATGAGGTAATCGCGGTTAATCTCAGAACGCGGATGGTCACTGACGTTAAAGCTGTAACCAGATGCTAAGCGCATTACGTCACTCGTTGCTTCCACTTGTTGATTATCGACTATGTGTTCCGACATCCACTCCGTGGTTCTCACCTGCCCCATCAGCGGGTCAACGTATCGTCCAGGATAATCAAACTGCTTGAGATCTTGGTCTAGCTCGCCAGCCTGTGTCATCTCTTGTGGAATTTTAGGGTGTTCGTAGTTGTAATCTGTGTACGTAACCTGTCCCGTTCTAACGCGGTTAACTAACTCGAGATCAGAGATATGTTCGCGATCGGCAACACCGCCACCATCGGCATGATAAACAATCGGCCCAATGTAAGAAGCATTTAGTGGCGAGCTTATCAAAGGTGCAATCGCGTCATTACTGTCGACAATGACCATCGTATGATTTGAATCGCTATGGTCAAAGTAATACCACATACCGTGTTCAGCCATCATACGCTGCACGAAGTGCAAGTCAGACTCACGGTATTGCAGAACGTATTCTTTTGGAGGATAAGTACCCGACACTTCAAATCGGTAATCGGTGACTGCCCCATCATCGAGTACTTCTGTGATGATGTCTTGCGCTGACTTTTGCTGGAAAATACGACAATCTTGGCGCTGAGATAAGAACCAAGCTTGAGGAACCAAGACTAATTGATAACGAGAAAAACGACGTCCAGTCCCTAAGTAACGAACTTCATTCACCACGCCGTTGAACACACGCGCAGCCCCAACACCTTGTCCGTAAAGTGTCAATGTTCCTGCTTTACGTATTAACTCATCGAACGAGATATCTGGATCAAGTGAAAGTAATGAGAGATTGATGTGGAAAGGCTTAGATAACTCTTCATGAACATGAAAGCTCTCAACCCGAAATTCATGCCCACATCCAGGCACTTCAAATTTAAATTCTACGTCATTCACCATATCTTTTACCTGATACAAATAATCGAATTAGGGCCAACAATCGTTGGCCCTGAATCTTTACGCGACGAGCAATTAAGCTTCGCGTGGAGCACGCCAGTCGTCGTTACCCGCAGTACCACAGTTTTCGTGAGTTACTTCGATCGCACGGTAAGTGAACTTAAGCACTTCTTCTGTCACGCGGTCAGCTGTTGCTGCGTCTTGACAGTGGTTCATACGAGTTTGGATATCGACAAGTAGCGCATCAATCAATTTGATTGAGTAGTAGTGCTCTTGTTTACCTTGAACTGAAGTGCGGTAGAAGCGGATCACACACTCAGGAAGTTTTTCGCCAGATACTAGTGCGTTGAATAATAGTGGAGATGAGCGATCTTGAACTTTAGTTACAACAAGTGGACGGTGTACACGTTGACCAGTTGGCTGACCACTTTGTGGATCACGTGGAACAGTTAGCACGTGATCAAGTTCTTGTACTAGGAACTCATCAACGTGAGCTTCTTGCCATGTGTTACCTACTGAATCTGCAGAGTAAGTATCTTTAGTAATATGGCCTTGAGTCTCACCTTGGATAGACATATATGCTGGAGTTGGCATCGCTATTTCCTTTTCTAAAATCTGTTTTGTTTAAATCACCAAATCGCTTATCACCGCGACTAGTTGGTATAATCAAAGTCCGTGCCAACTTTAAAAATACAATAAAAACAACAACTTAAATAAATTAAGACATTATTCACTAATATCTTGAGTACAATTTATTGGATAAAAAACCAAAAAGTTGGATTAAGATAATAATAAATTGTTCTAACTTTAAAAAGTGAAAATAACCATATAAAACCGTGTAAATAAAGTCATTAAAACTAATAAATCCGTCACTTTTACTATCAATTAATTTAGAATAACAACGCCATTAAAATAACCACAAACATTAATGTCACAATAATCATTAAAAATAACCAACAAACGATAGTCAAAATATCTTGATAAAAAAAGAACGCAATCACTTTTAGTATAATAGCCGCTACCTCTTTTCCTCTAAAGAATAAAATGGCTATGATAAATATAAACCTTTCTTCATTAATTCAGCGTCTACACCCGATTGCAAAAGTAGCATTAGAAGACGCCGCTGCACTTGCAGTCTCTGAAAAAGCAAACGAAGTTCAAATTGAGCATTATTTACTGAGTCTATTAGAAAGGCCAAATAGTGATTTTGACGTCTTATTAAGTCATTTTGATTGTTCTGAGAACTTATTAAGACAATCGGTTCGATCCACACTCGACACCAACGCCAAAGGAAATGGCAGCAAACCTGTTTTTTCTGCTTTATTAATCGAATGGTTGCAAGAAAGCTGGCTGGTTTCTTCTTTAGATCTATCCGAAACACAAATCCGCTCTGGTGCCTTACTCCTTACTCTTGTTAGCAACCCTCTCCGTTACGGCCAACATGGTTACGCCTCTATCCTTGAAGCGGTAAACCCTGACAGCCTTAAGCGTAACTTTGCAGAGCTAACAAGCCACTCTATTGAGGCGCAAGTTGCTACTTCAGAGAAAACACAAGCTCGTGAGGATGGCTCAGCACTGAGCAAGTTCACGACAGACTTCACTGGTAAAGCACGCAAAGGCGAAATCGATCCTGTTTTCTGCCGTGACCAAGAAATCCGCCAAATCGTGGACATCCTTGCTCGTCGCCGTAAAAACAACCCTATTGCTGTTGGTGAACCGGGCGTTGGTAAAACCGCAGTAGTAGAAGGTTTGGCACTTAAGATTGTACAAGGTGACGTACCAGACAACCTCAAAGGTGTTGAGCTTTACGGCCTGGACATGGGTCTTCTGCAAGCTGGTGCAAGCGTAAAAGGCGAATTCGAAAAACGCCTAAACGCAGTATTGGATGAAGTGAAAAACTCGCCAACCCCTCTCATTCTTTTCATCGATGAAGCACACACCCTTGTTGGCGGCGGTAACCAAGCGGGCGGCAGCGACGCGGCAAACTTGCTAAAACCAGCCCTAGCACGTGGTGAAGTGAAAACCATCGCCGCAACAACATGGTCGGAATACAAGAAGTACTTCGAGAAAGATCCTGCCCTTGCACGTCGTTTCCAATTGGTGAAACTCGACGAACCATCTCCTGAACAAGCAGCATTGATCATTCGTGGTCTGCGCCCTGCTTATGAAAAATCACATAACGTTTACGTGCGTGACGATGCTATCACTGCTGCGGCAGCACTTTCTGCTCGTTACATCTCTGGTCGTCAACTGCCAGATAAAGCCATTGATGTTCTAGATACAGCATGCGCGCGAGTGAACATCAGCCTTAATGCCATTCCTGCTTCTGTTGAAACTCTGCAGCAAGAACTTGCAGCTCAACAGCGCGAGCTAGAAGCTCTTGAGCGTGATGCTCTGCAGCAAACTGGCGACAAGCACAGCCTTGCTAACATTCCAGACCTAAAACTGGCAATGGAAACAACGAAAGAAGAGCTAGCAGAACAAGAAGCGCAATGGCACAAAGAAAAAGAGCAGATCCAAGAGATGATTGCTCTACGCTCTCGCTTACATGAACTGGTCTTTGGCGAAACAAATGAAGAAGAGCTTGTTGCAGACGAAGATTCAGAACAAGAGCAAGACGTTTCTCCATATGCAGAAATGGATGAAGAAGCCGTTCGCATTGCAATTTCGGCCTGCCAAGAACAGCTAGATGTAATCCGCAATGGCAACCCACTGGTTCACTTTGAAGTGGGCCCAGATGAAGTCAGCCATGTGATCTCGGACTGGACTGGTATTCCAATGGGTAAGATGCTTCAAGACGAAGCAGAAACCACGCTAAAACTGAAAGAAAGCCTAACACAAAGCATCAAAGGCCAAGAATACGCTATCGATGCACTGTCTGAAGGCATTCAAACCGCAAAAGCAGGCTTAGGCAACCCAGACGCACCAACAGGCGTATTCCTGCTGGTTGGCCCAAGTGGCGTGGGTAAAACCGAAACTGCTCGTGCAATTGCTGATCAAATGTTTGGTGGTGAGCGCTTTATGACGACCATTAACATGTCTGAGTTCCAAGAGAAGCACACGGTATCTCGCCTAATTGGTTCACCTCCGGGTTACGTAGGTTACGGCGAAGGCGGCATGCTGACAGAAGCGGTTCGTCAACGTCCATATTCTGTTGTTCTTCTTGATGAAGTGGAAAAAGCCGACCCTGAAGTGTTGAACCTGTTCTACCAAGTGTTCGACAAAGGCACGCTGAACGACGGCGAAGGCCGAACCATCGACTTCAAGAACACGCTGATCATCATGACCAGTAACCTTGCAACACACGAGATTGAATCTTTGGTTCATCAATCAAAAGACATCGATGCGAACATCATCGCAGAAGCTATTCGCCCTACTTTGAACCAACACTTCAAGCCAGCGCTGTTGGCACGTATGTCAGTACTACCATTTGTTCCGCTGTCTGATGAAGCAATGACAGAAATTATTCACCACAAGCTGAACAAAGTTTCTCAGCGTCTACAGAGCCATCACAAGTTGTCGCTAAGCTACGAAGACAGCTTGGTTGAGTTCGTACTAGGTAACTGTCGCCTTGCTGAAACGGGCGCGCGTAACATCGACGCGGTCATCAACCGTCAGTTGCTGCCGCAACTATCGACTCAGCTATTAGTGCATGACAAGGATGATTCACATACGCAAATCGAAGTGTCTGTCGATGAGCAAGGAACACTAACCTATGCGTTCAGCTAGCCATAGCGAACTTAGTAACGCCCTACTTGCGATCAGTCAGTCTTTGGCTGATCGCAGCCAGCTTACCCAAACGTTGGATGCTGTGTTGACTGCTGCGAGACAAATGACCCTCGCAAAGCACGGCATCATTTATGTGTTGGACCAGACTGGGCAGGCGTTGATTCCAAGTACCGCTCACCATAACGATAAAACTATCGTTTCCCATCCTTGGGATGCATTACAGTTAGACTCAGCCAGTGAGAACGATCCATTTAACTTTGCCATTCGTAATGGTGAAGTGGTGTTGATTAACGAGTTGTATAAGTACAACGGCTATGACTGCGAAAGCATCTATCAAACTGAGCAGACACTGGGATTAAAAAGCGAGAACTTACTGGCTTGGCCTTTGATTGATAGCGAAAGCAAAACCATTGGGCTGTTAGTCTTACTCGATTTAAGTGTTATCGACAATGAAACTGCATTGACTGAGTTTTGTCGTATGGCCGCGAGTAATATTCGCCAAGCTGTGTGGTTAGAGCAATACGGGCAAGTGATTAAAAATCTCAATGCAGACAATCACGCCCTAATGCGTGAGAACACTCAACTCAAAAAGCGTACCCAAAAAACCTATCAGGGTCCTATTGCAGAGAGCGAAGAAATGCTCAATGTTTTGAATCGTCTTGATAAGGTGTTATCTCTCCCTGTCGACGTTCTATTGCGTGGTGAAACGGGAGCCGGTAAAGAAGTGATCGCGAAATACATTCACGAAAACTCTAACCGTTCAGAACAACCTTTGATCGTACAAAACTGTGCCGCAATCCCAGAGCAGTTATTAGAGTCAGAACTCTTTGGGCATAAGAAAGGTTCATTTACGGGCGCAGACAAAGACAAAGTCGGTTTGTTTGAAGCAGCCAACGGCGGCACGCTTTTCCTAGATGAAATTGGCGATATGCCAATGCTACTGCAAGCAAAATTGCTGCGTGTGCTACAGGAACGTAAAGTTCGCCCAATCGGCACTAGCAAAGAGATTGAAGTGGACGTGCGCGTTATCGCTGCAACCCACTGTAATCTTATGCAGCAAATCAAAGATGGCGGATTCCGTGCCGACTTGTTCTATCGCTTAAATGTCTTCCCTATAACATTGCCGCCCCTGAGAGCCCGTAAGTCGGACATTATTCCCCTTGCTGAACATTTCGTGCAACACACAACCAACACGCTAGGTTTGCCGCAAGCGCCAGGGTTAAGTGCCAATGTACGTAAACAGCTGCTTGCCTACCAATACCCAGGGAACGTGCGTGAGCTTAAAAACATCATCGAGCGCTCGGTACTACTGTCCGATTTTGAAACCATCACTCATATCGAGTTTGGTGAACAAACCCCAGAAGATGTACCAACTGTCGAAGTGAAAGCAGCCTCACCTACTCCAGAACAACCTGCTTATGAGCAGCCAGCACAAGCGGATTTAGAAGATGCTTCAAAGAGCCTTAAGGATGTTGTCAGCCAATACGAGCGCACAGTGATCATCGATTGCTTAAATGCGTGTAATTGGCACACCAAGAAGGCCGCTGAGCGATTGGCGCTGCCAATGAGCACTCTCAACCATAAGATGAAGAAATACGACATTTCTGCAGCGGGTTGATGGGGCTTAAAAAGAAAATTCTAAATTCAGTATGAAGTCATAAGAAAAGAAAAACCGCCCGAAGGCGGTTTTTTTTGCATCTAGGAAGGGTTATCAAGTGACTTTTCCAAGGGCTTGGGTGCTTGAGTTACCGCAGGTTGTTTCTCAATCCAATCTTTCAGCCATTTCTTGCGTTGAGATTCGTTATACTGCTTCCAAGTTTCAGCCGCAGACTTGTCTACGCCTTCCTCTGTCGACTCTTTCTCAATTAACCAAGGCATATCACTAAAGAAATTACCAGCCAAAGCACTATCCGCATTTAAAGAAGGAATAGAAATTACAGCATCACGACCAATATCATAGTCATCAACTCCATTTAATCCGACTTGTTTTAGATGAGCAACCGAAAGCTCCAAGTTCGCTTTACCACCAATTACACCACCAAACGGTCTTAGGCCTTTTAACCTAACTCCCGTTGGTGCAACATATTCCAAGTTAAACCTCATGCAGTACATCGTATAGTTTTTGATCTTAGATAGTTCATTCTCTTTAGTGAGACTACCTACAGCTTCACCTATAAACTCACTCATGGCATCAACTTGTTCTCGATGGTTTTCTGAAATAGATTCAGTAAACATCCATTCTTCGTTTTTATAGGCAAACTCACCAATATGATACATATCGGTGAAGTAAAGAGGACCTTTAACTGGCTTGCCATCATTTCCGTCGAGCGCCAGTTGAATACACATATTCACTGCTTCCCACGGCATACCCAAACGTTCATAAAGTGCTTTTTCATGACTTTCACCCAAAATCAGTACATAAATACTGGCAGGATCGTCTTTCTTTTTGTTTCCCCATGAGAAACCATCACGCCAGATATTATCAGCCGATTGGTACCACTTTCTTTCACTGAAAAAGTTCAAACCAGACGCTTTGGTGTCTATAGCCACCAATTGCTGTTTAATGCCATGAAGTATAGGGATGGTATTTTTGTCTCCCTCACCTGCCATTAAGGTAAAGCTCTCTACCATAAGGTCCTGTTCACGTAGACGCAGTTGCTGCTCTCCCAAGTAGGTATCAAGCAAAACCAGTCTAGTTTCTGTACTTAAAGCGCCAATTTGCAACTCATCTTCAGCATCATCAAACTTCTGCCCCAGACTGTACTCTTGTGGTAAATAAAAACTATGTTGCCCTTGATTTGTTCTAATTCCCAAGCAGTAACGCATATTTTGGAAGCCTCCGCCTTTCACATAGCGCTTAAAGGAATCCGCTTCTGCAAAATAGTCGCTTGGCTGACCCGATATCGCTGCTCCGGAAACTGCCATACTGAACATTGCATCAGAGAACATTAGCTTTGCTTTAGAGGTCATTGGTTTCATACCGTCGATCATCACATCACCGAAGCGGAATGAGGGAATATGCTCAATAGCAATCAACGTAGCGCCGTCATCAATCCCCTGTTGCTTGTAAAAAGCACTTATTCGCCCATCAGGATCAGTTTTGAAGTCACTAACCTTCATTGGCAGCATCCAGTCACTGAAAGCTGGGCCTTTAATATTTTCGAGCCCGTCAACGCGATCGTAGCCAATCGTAACTGGCTTCGCATACTTGTGTTCTTTTTTAAGTATCAACTGCACTTTCACTTTATCGTATGGACCTAGGCGACTGTTGCTAGATTGCTGAATCCAACTATCATATGACATCCATTCTGGTTCATCACTTTCAGTATAACGAGCTGACTGAACAAGTATTCGACAATAACCGATTTCATCTTTCTTTAACTCACTTCCCTGCGGGTTAAATGACTCGGTAAAGTTATCAAACATCGTTTCATTTGGGTGTTCAAACAACATGGTTTGTATCGGGAAGATTTGATTAAATGCACCTGACGCTTTAAAGCTATCCCTGTTTTCGGTTATAGAGAGATGAGAAACTTTGCTATTAGTTGTTATTGGAGCAGGCCAATGCTGCGCACCTTGTGGCATCTTTGTCGATAATTCGGTGTAGTACTCGTTATCACAACGGTTCTTCCAGTTAGCCGCTAAGGTGTTTCCTTTGATCGTATGTACAGACCAATCATCGCTCAAAATGTAGTTCTCAATGTATTCCTTCACCTTGTAACGCTCAACCAAAAACCTAAACGAGATATTAGAATTCCGTTTGGTTTGAGATCCTAGGTCAGCGAGTAATAACACTAAGCCATTAATAGCAAGCGCTCGTAGTTGGTAGCGTTTTAACACCTCCTTACGAACTTCTTCGCTCTCAAGGTGAGTAATGAGTTCCTGATAAGACCTACATTCAATACCTACATCTACCTTACTGCGTCGCAAATCGTTAAGTAACTCGATATGTATTTTTGCCAGCCTTTCAAGCTCACTGACAACCTCATGGCTTTGCTTTAACTCTTCTAGGAAGGAGTCCAACATTAAACTATCAATCACTTTCACCGCAGATATTGCTGTCTTTGAACCCTCTATGGCAAGCATAAACCCTCTTGCCGCAGGAGCTATAGCAGGAATATAGGAAGCGACGTCAACGACACTGTCAAAAATCGCCATTCGCAGTGCGACTTCTGCTTTATCTTGCGCAACCATCTCAGCTTCTAGAGCAAGCCTAGAGCGTTCCATTGCATGCGAGCCATAGCGACTGGGGTGAAAGAATATGTTCAGGGATTGCAGGTAAATACGGATTACAACCCGACGGTTTTGTCTTAGATTAGGGTTGTTGCGGTCGACTTTTTCACCTTGTTTGGGAACATAGACAGGTTTACTTTCACCAAAAGCGGCTACCGAAACACGACCTTCAAAAACAGGGAACTCCTTCATGAGCAGCTTTTTCGCATATTCTGCGCGCTCTGCCGAGACCTGCATATTTGCTTTCTCGGTACCGACTTGGCAAGCATGCCCTTCTATCTCTACTCTAAGGTTTGGCTCATTCTCTAAAACGTTGGCAAGAGAAGCAGCAAGCTGTTTAAATATAGGTGCATGATCCTTTAACTCTTTTTCACGCGAGTTAAAGGCAAATTCTATTTTTATTCCTGCGCCTCTAGAGCTATTTACGAGAATGGCGTCAATCTGATTGCCAGATTGATCACGCGCATCTTTTAAAGCCTGTTCTAGTTTTTCTTCCTGGATATGGTTAGCTGTCTTCCAAACTGGAATTTGAGCAAGGTAGTCTTTTGTAACTTCTTCTGTTCCTTGCTCTGCTTTATCAACCTTTTTATTTTGATTAACCAGCTGTTTAGCTTTTTTATACAAACTAAGTGCTGTCAATCCCGTTCCGAAGCCATTAAAACCAACGGTTTTACCACCAGAAAGCCAAGCTTCCGCAACTCGCCCGGCAACCACACGTCGGTTACCCAGACGTGATTCTAAAGAAAGTGCAAGTGCGCTTGACCGAGCTTCATTGGTGTTAAAAACCTTATCGTGAAATAGCGCCTTCCAACCAACACCCGCGATAGTTGGAGTGTGGAGTTCCTGCAACTTATCAAGCGCTTCTTTCGTACTGTAAATACCGTAATACAATTCGCCCGCCGCTTTCATCGCAGGCGGCATCTCGGACTTAACTGCATCCCAATACAGTTTCGAGACGTTATTAAACACCGCTTGGCGGCCATCACGGTCTAAAGTGTCTTGCAAGCTACCGCTCAGCAGCCCTGCTCCTAGCTGAGCAGACACATCTCGGATATTCTTGAGTAACGCAATACTCCTTGAAGCTGGCGTATTGGCTGTTACACCTTGTACATTACCGTGAAGGTAATGTTTCATATTTCCAAAGTACTGAGGGTATTGATAAATCAAGGATTCCTCAAGGGAGATCATATCGCCACTGACAATGGCAAATTTCCCTAACGGAGTGCTTGAAGAAAAGGTAATCTGTTCACGTAGCTCGTAAGTATAGACTGTATCTAAGCCTTCAGAAAATTGCTGAATATGAGCGTCTTTAATGAACTGTGGAACACCATTTTTCATCTGGCTTGGAATAAATTCGACACGGATACTGTATAAGCCTTCTTTAAAATCAGCAGGATCAACGTGAAACATCGCGCATGGATATTGCTTAGCATTTTCTTCTGAAAGCTCATCTTCAGGTAATGCCGCTTGTACTGAAGAGCCTATCGTTTTGTATTCCCCACCTTCTTTGGTTGAGTCAAACTTTTGCAAAGTAACCGTCGCACTTTCATAGCCTTGATCAGAAAAAACCACCGCGCAACTCGCCACAACAGGTAAAACGAAGCCTTTTAGTGTCTCTCCCGATTCACTTACATCTTCATACCACTTATTATATTCTGCCTGTTCTTCGCTGAGCCCCCCGTTCGCAGCTGGTTCGTAAGGCTTAGCCAATTGTTCAATGCTGACCTCTGTCAAGGTGAGTTTTGCTTCGCTGTTTTCCAACTGGCTACTCAACTCTGCAACTTTTGTAGCTAACTCTTTGGGGTTTAACTCAGAAAGTGAAGCTATTAAAGGCAAGGGCGGAAAGCGGAAAGTGAAGGTCTGCTCACCCTCTTTGGGTAGATCCCTACCTAACGCATGAATTGTGTGCTCTGGTGTCAGGACCTCAAAAGCCCCATATTGATCGGGCTTTCCGTTACCCAGTGAACATAACTTAAATTTATGGTCGGTAGCCCAAAGCTTAGGGCTATCGCTATCAGTGACGTTAAGCATCGGCACTTTCGCTAAAGGGCGAATATTAGCGATTTGTTTTCTTACCAAGCTTTCCTCTGAATGCCAAGATGGGAATTCAGTTGTTTTAGTTTGAGAGTTAAATTCCCCCTCATAATAAACACCAAACAAATAGTAATTTGCACACAAAGGTATCGCGTTACTGGTATCATGAGTGCTCACAGTTCATCCCCTTTAACAAAATCACCATTGTTGGCAAAGGCGTTGTAAAGAGAAGAGTTACTGGCACTATGGCCCGTCCCTATTTGTTCCCATTTTAAATAAGAACCAAATTCTTTATTTTCTTTTAGTTTACTGAGGATGGCCCGCGCCGCTCCATCCCGAGCATAATTCGCATCTTTACTCAAAATTTCAAAATAGCGCAGTTTACCTACCGCTCGCGGTACAATTTCTTCTTGTTGAAATGAATCCTGCTCGATATCAATTAGATAACGAAACTTCCTACTTTCACCCCAAGCGTACTTACCGTCTGGACTAATACTACGTTTGTTAAACTTATAATCACCCAGATTTTGTTCATCAGGATTAATTCCCGTGCTAAAGAGAAATTCGTCTTTTGCCTCATCATAAACTGCAACGCCAAAGTCGTTTAGTACGTATCTTTTTCCTTTTTGAATCACGGAATACTCATTAAACTCTGTGTCTACTTGCTGTTTGTCGCCTGTCGCTAAGGTGTACTTCCAGTCTTTAAACTTGTCTACGTAGTAAAGATAGCTGCTGTCTTCTGCCCATAGAAACTCTGGGTAGCCACGTGAACGACCTAGTTCAATATACTCACCCGTCTTAAGATCTTTAATTACTTTAAACATCCCTTCTGAGGCCGAATAGGCCAAAGCCAAGTAGCGATTATTTGGAGAGACACGCATTAGACGAACTTTGCCAACAAACTCATCTGCGACCAGACGCAAGTCCGTCCCATCCGTTTTGATACTCCACACTTTATCCCTTTGATCATAGTGGTCTTTCGCTTCATTTCGGGCGTTATCCCAACGAAACACTACACGTGGTAAATCATAAGAGCTTTCATTGGTGAGATCTTCACGTGGCCATTCTTTAGCTTTAAAAATAAAGTGTTTAGGTTTACCCGTCTCTTTGTCATAAATAACGTAATTGTTTTCTGTAATATAAACACGACCATCTTCCCACTGTTGAGCATTTTTTTCTGCGATTCGGTCTTGAACCGTCTGAGGTTTTGGCGCGTGTTGTTCTGGTTCCTTGGCTGATTCTTGATTACAACCAGATAAGACCGCTAAGGTAATCAGGCATAATGTATGACGTAGGTTCATCTTATATTCTCTTCGTTATCTTTCTCGATCGCGTTTAATAATGTGACAACGCAACCCGAATAAGTTGTTTTGTTAACTTGGCTGATCTTTTTTCTTATAAGCCAGTAAATCCGCAATGGGTGTTTGAGCAAAAATGACCGTTTTATTATCTCTTCCGTGATGACTATTGCCCTGATAACCACGGAGAAGATCCACTTCTTTAACCTCTGCAGGCCAACCAGTAAAACGAATCAACCTAGAACCATTCTCTTTTTTTATACATTGGCGCAAGCACACTCGCTGCGACCAATCACCATCGCTTTGCCTTAACTCAAAGTAATCATCTGACTCGTCCAGCGTCGTATAGCCCGGATATTCGAAAACTATCTCGACAGATTTAAGTAAATACACGACCGCTACATTTTTATTTAGCTGGCTTCGTAACATTGCGTATTTTTCAGGTTTTGAGGTCGCAGCACTTGGTAATACTGAGAGCAGACGAACAGAACCGTCTCCAATTTTAAAGCTTTTCTCACTGCTATAATGGTTAAGATCAGTGACTTTTATGGCCTTGGTTCCGGGATCACTTTCTAGTTCAGATAGTTCACTCTCGCTCAATCGTTTACTGTTATAAGCCAAATATACTTCTTGAGGCTCACCTTTAATCTTGTAGGGAAGCCATATATGCGGGAGAGGGTAACCTTGCGCGCTCCGCTCCACTGGGCTAGAAGCATTAATAGGGCTCAAATTTGTTTCAATCTTTTCTTTGATTTGTGGTTCATAGCCTGTCATGACTATCTCAACTTCTTCCTCAACTAAGTTGAACACTCGAGCCTCTCCAGAGCCATTCAAAGAGCCTTCACTTACCACCTTGCCGTTCTGCACGATTTGGAAAGGCTCATAAGCGAAAACACCGCCTGTTTCAGGATTGGTCATATAGATATCGGCGTGCCTTTTGGGTCTAGAGCCTTCACGAACACTATTAATGTCCGTATCTGAAAAGTAACCATTTTCCGTAATTGCCACTTCGCGCCAAATTTTATTGTTCCAAACAACATACACGTAGCCTGATTTAAACACTTCTGCAGCTTCATCTGATTTATCGCTACCAGGGAAGTGCAGCGGAACCACAGGCACCAACACGTTATCCCACTCATCCATTTGAGTTTCTTTATCAACGGGTTGCAGGTCTTCGGCGAGTTTAAGCAAAATTGGCTGAGGCTGGTCAGTGCAAGGGATTTTGATATAGAGCGTTTTGCCCTCAGCTTCGAGATCTTTAAATATCGCGAGGCTGCGGTGTTTGTTTTCTGTATCAGCCTTGCCTACAGTCACTTTTTCTTTTTGAGCTTCGGTTTTTCCCAACATCAAACATGCCGCGTTGCTAGACCACTGCCCTGCAAACTCGACAACGATTTTTTGATCTGGGCTTGGCTCAGAGGGGACATGCGTGTAACTACGAACTAAAGCAACATCGTCGGTAACCTGCTTGTATCCTGCTTTAAAAGCTTTGCTTTCATTCGAAGCAGGTACAGAGTCAACGAGTGATTTAAGTCTAGGGAAGCTTTGCAGCTGAGAGTCCGTCAATGGCGACCGACGTGCAACGGTAGATAATGACACCCAATTGCCTTTTCCCAATTCGATTCTTACAGCAGCTAGTAATGCGCTGGTCGTTTTTTTGGCAGAGATGGAAATCTTTTGCGCCAATTCTTTAGGGAGGTTTCTAAGGATGTCATCTGAATTTCGCAAACGCGAAAGCTGTCCTATACACTCGTCCGGTGTAAGAACATAAGATAGCTCGTTGGAGGATAGCTTCGAGCTAGGTATAAATTTGCAAACTAAATGCATTTGAATTCTCCACAACCAACATCGTAAATATGGCTGCGGTGACAATTAAGCTGATAAGGCTTACAAGTACGATTTGGTCTGCGTATCCTACTTACTTAGCCATTTATTTTCAACGAGATAGAAAAATCGCCCGAAATCAAAAACACCAAAAAAATGGTGATTTTTACTATTAAAACATGCGACTTGACCACAATAAAAGCCAGTAACATCACCCACTCTGTCAAAATGGTAAAATCTTACTATCTAAAAAAATTTAATTTATGGACTGAAGTTAACAAAAATCGTAGTAACGTGTGCTTCAGGTAAGCACGAGGAAATTCAGAAGTTTATGAGGTGCCCTCCTCAGCAACAAACAACAAATTGACTGTTACTGAGGAAGTTTAAATAAAAAGGTGAGCGCATTACGCACTCACAAAAGTAACTGCTCTGAAGCTTGCTAGGATTAAATTTGCTTCATCGCGAGTTAAAGAGGTGAGGTATTACCCATCGACCTCATGCAGAACACTATACTCAGAGTATAGAAACGAGCGTAAATATATAATATTTAAAAAGATTTTCAACGCGACACATTCACCACAGCTCCTGCCGAGCGACCATCACAATCACGTCATACACACCTAAAAGCAACATTGGCCTAGTTATTATAGTTATTCAGCCTTGTATTAAGACGATTCATTAATTCGAGTAACTTATCAATAAAGGCAATTATTTTGATAAATATCACAAAAAGTCCCAAAGAAATAAAGCGAGCTAAACGCTCGCTTTATTTATGCCGCATTTTTTAAAGTTTTGTTATCACTAAAATATCGGTTGTAAACAGCACCTAAGGAGGCTGTACTTGCGAAACGATCATAGTTAAATGTTGCTTGAGCCTCTTCGGCAGAGGCGGAAAGCTTGTTGGTACCATTTACATAAATCGTCACTACCCCCTCCTTCAGTCCTGAAAGATCTAAATCAGTTGTCCATGAGTCTGAAAGCACGGTTGCCATGCCTGTGGCTTCTGTACCATCAGCGTCGACTGCTTTGATATCTATGAACTCACCATCTTCAAATCGTTCACTGCTACCACTTACTGTCACGCTTTCCACTCCAGTAACATCGTTGATAACGTCTAGGTGTATTGTCGGTGTAATTGGCATGGAGTAAGCCGTGTTCTGACTACCGGTATTTCCTGATAAGTCTTGGTAGTCACGAACAAGCAACGCCACATTGAGCTCTGACGTGCTTGGTACCACCACATCACCAGTCCAAACACTTGGGTCCGCGGTTGCCACTAAGGAGGTGATCGTCGTGCCACCTAACTCCGCTGCGGCGGATTGCAGATCTTTATCGAATTCCAGCGTCACCGTCACGCTTTGGCCGATGGCTTGGTGCTCAGGCGTAAACGTCACGTTAGTCAGCGTTGGCAGAGACTGCGCCAGTGTAAAGCTCTGGCTTTCACTCACTTCAATGCCCGCTGAGTTCGTCCCCGTCACCATCACGGTATAAGTGCCATTGGTTTGGTGACTCATATCAATCGCGTCACTGGTCCAAGTGCCACCGGCTTGTACTGTCGCAATGCCGCTTTTTAGTACCGTCGCGCTGCCTTGGGCTTTCACGTCAAGACGCAAGGACTGACCATCAAAACGTGTTGACGTACCTTCGAATTGTAGCGTGGCGGCATGCGTTTCATCCACATTACCCACTGGCGTAATAGCTAAGGTTGGTGTGATCGGCATGGAGTAAGCCGTGTTCTGGCCACCGGTATTCCCTGAGAAGTCTTGGTAGTCACGAACAAGCAACGCCACATTCAGCTCTGACGTGCTTGGTACCACCACATCACCAGTCCAAACACTTGGGTCCGCGGTTGCCATTAATGAAGTGATCGTTGTACCACCTAACTCCGCCGCTGCGGACTGCAGATCTTTATCGAATTCTAGCGTTACCGTCACGCTTTGGCCGATGGCTTGGTGCTCAGGCGTAAACGTCACGTTAGTCAGCGTTGGCAGAGACTGCGCCAGTGTAAAGCTCTGGCTTTCACTCACTTCAATGCCGGCTGAGTTCGTCCCTGTCACAATCACGGTATAAGTGCCGTTGGTTTGGTGACTCATGTCCATTGTGTCACTGGTCCAAGTGCCACCGGCTTGTACCGTTGCGCTGCTGCTTTTCAATACCGTCGCGCCGCCTTGGGCTTTCACTTCAAGACGCAGGGACTGACCATCAAAACGTGTCGACGTACCTTCAAATTGTAGCGTGGCGGCATGCGCTTCATCCACACTACCCACT